>SXNB01000258.1 GCA_005777205.1 Burkholderiales bacterium
CAAGGAGAACCGCGAGGTGCCGCGGCTGCGCTACGAGGAGGTGTACCGCCTCAAGCGCGAGTTCCCGCAACTGGAGATCGTGATCAACGGCGGCCTCGCCAGCCGGGCCGCCATCGACGCGCAGGAGGGCCTGGTGGACGGGGTCATGCTGGGGCGCGCCGTTTACCACAACCCCTGGCTGATCGCGGGCAAGGGGATCACTCGTGCCGAAGTGGTGCAGGCGATGGTCGGCTATGCGCGCGACCAGGCCTCGCTGCGCCATGTCGCTCGCCACATGCTGGGCCTGTACCACGGCCATCCTAGGGCGCGGCGCTGGCGCCAGATTCTGTCGGATTCCACCTGCCTTTCGCAGAACGACCCAGCCCTCCTGAGGGAGGCGCTCGACGCAGTAGAATCGCCTAGATCACAGGAGATGCCCGATGAGCGCCGTCCTCAAGAGCAAGCGATCCAAGCCCGTCCGTGACCGCGTCAGCAAGGAGGAGTGGCAGCTGCGCGTGGACCTCGCCGCCGCCTACCAGCTGGCGGCGCATTTCAGATGGACCGACCTCATCTACACCCACTTCTCGGCGCGCCTGCCCGGGAGCGACGAGTTCCTGATCAATCCCTATGGCCTGATGTTCGACGAGATCACGGCCTCAAACCTGATCAAGATCGACCACGACGGCAACATCATCGACGACCCGCTGGACCTGGGCTACAACGAGGCCGGCTTTGTCATCCACGGCTGCATCCACGAGGCGCGCCCTGAGGCGGTGTGCGTGCTCCACACCCACACCCGCGTCGGCGTCGCGGTGTCGGCGATGAAGTGCGGCCTGCTGCCGATCAGCCAGCACGCCATGCGCGTGCAGCGCGAGGTCACCTACCACGGCTACGAGGGGATCGCGCTGGACATGGAAGAACGCGTGAGCCTGGCGAAGGACCTGGGGCCGAAGTCCAAGGTCATGATCCTGCGCAACCACGGCCTGCTCACGCTGGGGGATTCGGTGCGCGACGCCTTCGACTTGATGTACTTCCTGGACTGCGCCTGCCAGATCCAGGTCGACGCCATGGCCGGGGGCATGGAAAACGTGCTGCAGATGACCAAGGAAGCCGGCGACAACGCCGCGGCGCAGTTCAACCGCCCCGACCGCTCGTCCACGAAGAAGGATTGGCCGGCGCTGCTGCGGCTGCTGGAACGCAAGAAGGTGAACTACATCGATTGATCAGCCTGCTGCCGGCTTGCGGGTCGGCAGGTTGAGGACCATGCCGATGGACAAGACGAACGCTACCACCACGGTGTAAAACACCGCGTCGGCCTGCCCGCGATCGAGCAGCCAGCCGAAGAACACCGGCGTCGCGATCGAGCCCACGTCCAATCCGGAGTACACGAAACCGTAGACCTTGCCGGCGGCGCCGGCCGGCGTCGCCTCGCGCACGATGAAGTCCCGCGACGGATTGGTGACGCCAGTGGCGAAGCCTGCGGCGGCCAGGAACACCGGCAGCATGGCCGCCGGGATCCAGGCGAGCGCCATCACGAACATGAAGCCCGCGCTCAACGCCATCCCGCTGACCGCGACCAGGTCGTGGCGCGTGGCGCGCACCGCGACAAAGCCCCCGGCGAATATGCCCGCGGCGCCGCCCAGCAGGTAGGCGGTGAGCGCGGTCGAGGCCAGCGCCGGCGAAGCGCCGTAGAGCATCCCCATGCTCACCATGCCGAAGTTCTGCATCGCGACGAAAGCCACCGCGATGAGCACGAAGTAGCCAAAGCACATCAGCACCGGCGCCGAGGCCAGCACCTTCAGATCCGTCGCCAGGCCGCCGTGGCCCGACTCGCGCCGGCGGTCGGCGGGCTCGACGTCAATCCAGCCGGCGTTGAGGGCGAGAAACAGGATCACCAGCGCCCCGACCGCCGCCGCGCCCAGCAGCGCGCCACGCCAGTCGAAAGCTGCCGTCATCGCCACGCTGTATACCGGCGCAACGGCGTAGCCGAGGTACCCGGCAATGCCGTGCCAGGAGAAGGCGTAGCCCAGTCGCGCCTTGTCTACGCGCGCGTTCAGGATCGAGAAATTGCAGGGATGGAACACGCTGTTACCGATGCCGCCCACCACCGCCGCCACCAGCAGCATGCCGTAGCTGTGCGCGAAGCCCGCCAGCGCCGCCCCCGCCGTGGACAGCGCAAGCCCAGCGAACAGCACGCGCCGCGCACCGAACCGGTCCGCGGCGAAACCGGCCAGGGTCTGGAAGACGCCAGAGACCGTGTAGTACAGCGCCACGGTCGCCCCGAGCAGGGCATAGGAGACCTGCAGGTCGTCCTTGATCAGGGGAAACACCGCTGCGGTGGCGATCTGGAAGAAGTGCGAAAGTCCGTGCGCGAGCGCCACGAGACCAATGATCCGGGCACTCTGGCCCAGGGACTGCGTCGCAGCGCTGTTCACTTCAATCCAGTCCGGACACGAAATCCACGATCGTGCGCAACACCCGTTCCGGCTGGTCCTTGTGCGGCGAATGGCCGCAAGCGGGCAGCTTGAGCAGCTCGCAGCGATCGCCCGCCTGGCGCGCAATCGCGTCCACCTGGGCCATGGTGCCGTACTGGTCGTCCTCGCCTTGGATCGCGAGCAGCGGGCGGCGGATCCCGGGCAGCGAGGCCTCGATGTTCCAGTTCCGGAAGGCGGGATCCAGCCAGGCGTCGCTCCACAGGTAGAAGGTCTTGCGCGGATCCCGGTGGTACTTGCCCAGGCGCTGCGGCAAGTCCGTTGTTTCAAAGGCGCGCGTCGCATCGGCAATGGAGCGAACGGAAATGTCTTCCACGAATACATGGGGGGCTATGGCGACCACGCCCTGTACCGCATGGCCTGCGCCGGCGTGGATCAGCGCGATGGTCGCGCCGTCGGAATGGCCCACCAGCACCGGGTTCTCCAGTTGCAGCGCGCGCAGCAGCGCCGGCAGCACCTCCAGCGCCTCGCGGTGCATGAAATCCGGGCCGACGCGCTCCTCGGCGAGCACCTCCGACTGCCCGTAGCCGTAGCGCTCGTAGACCAGGGCGCGCCGGCCGGTGGCGCGCGCCACCTGTGCCGGGAAATCCCGCCATTGCGGGATCGAGCCCAAGCCCTCATGCAGGAACACGAGCGTGCTCGCGCCCTTGCCCGTCCATTCATAGTTCAGCTTGCGTCCCGCAACCGCAATCACTGGCATGAATCCAGATTAGCATGCGTCGGTGAAGCTCACCGCCTGGATCGTCCTCGCCGGCACGCTGCTGCTGTGGTCCGGCAACTGGATCGTGGCACGCGCGGTACGAGACGAGATTGCGCCGGGTTTCGCCACTGCAGGACGCCTCGTGGTGGTGATCCTGCTGCTCGCACCGTTCTGCTCGCGCGGCATGGCGCACAAGCTTGGGGCTTACGGCTGGCGCGAGTGGAAGCCGCTCCTCTTGCTGGGCTGGGCGGGCGGCGGCCTGCACCTCGCGCTGCAGTGGCTCGGACTGCACTACACCACTGCCACCAGCGCCACGCTGTACCTGTCCATCGCGCCCGTCTTTATCCTGCTGTTGGTGCGACCGCTGCTGGGCGAGCGAATTGCGGCTCGTCAGTGGGCCGGCGTGCTGATCTCGTTTGGCGGCGTGGCGCTCATTGGCACCCAGGGAAATTTCTCGCTGGTCTCGTTCAATGTCGGCGACGCGCTCGCGCTTGCCTCGATGGCGATGTGGGGCAGCTACACCGTGTTCCTGCGCATGCGAAGGGACGAGCTGGACACGCCGGAGTTCATCACCCTCGTCTGCCTGATGGGCCTCGCGTGGATGGCGCCCTGGGTGCTGTGGGAGCTGTGGGCCGGGAAGAAGGTCGCGCTCTCCGTGCCCGGGGGCCTCGCCGTGCTTTACTCCGCGATCGGCTCACTCCTGCTCGCCTATGCCGGCTGGAACTACGTCGTGAAGCGCCTGGGTGCGGCGCGCGCCGGGGCGACCATGCACCTCATGCCCGCCATCGCCGTCGGCCTCGCGGCGCTGTTCCTGGGCGAGTACCCGCAGTGGTTCCACTTTGCAGGCTCCGCCCTTGTGCTGGCGGGGGTGGGTCTGTCCACGTTCCGGCCTCAGAGCCGCAGTGGCCGCCAATAGCCGGTGAGCTCTAGGTAGCCGCGTCCGACCACTGCGCCATTTAGACTGATCCGCACCGCGCCCTCCCAGTAAATCGTACCAGTACTACTGCGCGCATCCAGTTCCTGATCGTCCATCATCGGCTCGATCAGCCATTCGCGGCCCAGCACCACGACCTTCATCGCCACCGGGTACTCGGCGCCGGTGCGCGGCGAGCGCCAGCGCCGCAGCGGCTCGAATGCGACCTGGTCCGGCGCGAGCGCGCGCGTAATGTCCTTTGGGGAGAGCAGCGTGCCGCCCGCGTACAGCGTCTGGCCCGCCGCGTCACGCATGCGGAAGGCCATCAGCGCGCCGCCGCCCTCCAGGTGGATGCCGATCCAGTCCCAGCCCACCGCGCCCGGGGGCAGGATCTGGCTGGACCACTCGTGGTCCAGCCAGGCCAGTCCGGTTACCGCCTCCTTCCGGCCGGCGCTCTCGATGCCGCCAGTGGCCGCGAGGTGCGGGACGCTGTAGTAGTAGCTCGCCTCCTCCGGTGCCGGTCCCTTCTGGGAATAGCCTTCGCGGCCGTTGGCCACCGGCAGGCGCGTCATGCGCAATTCAAGGTCGATGGCGAAGTCGCGCGCCGCGAGCTTTGCGAGCCAGGCGTTGCGATCCAGATCGAGACGCCAGTCGTCCACCCACACGCGCGTGCTGCCGGTTTCAGCGCCGGCGAGTCCCAGGCTCGCGCGGCCGGCACGCTCGTCGTGGCGCAGACGGCCGTGGCGCGTATCGGCCAGCGCCGCATGCGCGACGATGACCTGGCGCGGGACTAGGGCGCCGGGATTGTCGGTGGTGATGTCGGGCCGGGCGCGGAAGAACGTCACCTGGAAGCCCAGCGTCTCGCCGCGCGGCGTGGCAAGCGTGCCGGTGACGTACCACCACTCCTGGCGGAAATCCGGATGGGCACCGTGGTCACGCGGAAAATCCGGCCGGAAGTCCGGTGTCACCGCCGGATAGGCGATGGCGGCCGGGCGCGCCTGCCCCGGCAGTAGCGCAAGCGGTAGGGCAAGAAACGAGCGCCGTCTCACCGATGCTCCCGCATTACCAATCCTCCCTGACCGCGCGTACCGGCGCCATGCCCATCGCCTCGCGGCCGGAAAACCACGCCACTACCGCGGCGAGCGACACCAGCGCGCCCGACAGCGCGGCGAGCAGCAGCCACGGCGGATGCAGGTCCATGCTCCAGCCGAAGGATTGCCGGTTCACCACGTACACCAGCACCAGGCTAATCGCGGCGCCAAGCACCAGCCCGGCGCCCACGCCCAGGGCGGCGAGTAATCCCCCCTCGGCCGCGAGCATGCCGCCCACCTGCCGGCGCGTCATACCAACGTGGCGCAGCATGCCGAACTCGCGCCGGCGCGCAAGCACGATAGCGCCGACGCTGGAGGCGAGGCCGAACAGGCCCACCAGCACCGCCACCGCTTCCAGCGCATAGGTCACCGCGAAGGTGCGATCGAACAGGCGCAGAGACACGGTACGGATCTCGCCCGGCCCGGCGATCTCCAGCTGCTCGCCGCCGGGCAACGCACGCAGCGCACGCGAGGCCTGGTCCGGCGTCACGTCCGGCGCCAGCCACAGGGCCGCATCGTTGGCACGGCGGTCGCCGGTGAGCGCAACGTAGCTATCGCGATCGATAACGATGGCGCCGTGCTGGCGCGCGTAGTCGCGCCAGACGCCAGCGACGACGAAAGGCTGCCGTTTCCCGGCAAGCGGCAACTCGATGCGCTCGCCGGGCTTCCTACCGGTGTGGTCCGCCACAGCCTCCGAGATCCAGGCCGCTGGCGGATCGCCGTCCCGGCGCTCGTAGAGCCGGCCAGCGAGGGGGAAGCGCGACGCACCGGACCCCTCCACGCCATCGCGCGCGAGCAGCGCCACCGCCGGACGCCCCGAATCGAGCAGCACGCGCTGGCTGCGCAGGAACTCGACCTTCGAGACCTGCGGGAGCTTGCGCACCTGGTCTTCGAACCCGGGCTCGATCCAGCCGGATTCCCCCGCATGCGTGGTGCGGAAGTACAGATCTGCCGGCAGCACCGCGCTCAGCCAGCGGTCCACCGACTCCCGGAACGAGGCCACCATGATCGCCATGGCGCACATGAGCGCGAAGCTTGCGACGATGGCCGCTAGGCTCACCATCGCCTGCCCGGGGGCGCCGCGCAACTGCGCGAGGGCCAGCGCTAACGGCGGCTGGCGCGGCCGCGGCAGACGCTCGAACGCGAGGCGCGCGAGCCAGGGCATGAGCAGGATGCCGCCGACCAGCAGGCAGCCGATGGCGAAGTAGCCGGGCAACGGCAGCTCGCCTACTGCGGGCAGCAGCGCGAGCCCTGCTCCCGTGGCGAGCAGCGCCAAGCCCGGCGCGACGGTGGCCGCGCGCTCGAACAGGCGCTCGCCGTGGCCCGCCTTGAGCGCCTGGGCGGGCGGCACGCGCGCCGCGTCCAGCGCCGGCAGCCAGGCGCCGGCCACCGCCACCGCGATGCCGGCCGCCCAGTAGGCCACGATGTAACCGATCGGTAACATCAGCTCCGGCTGCACGCCGCGGAACAGGCCCGAGCCGAGATCCGCGCCGCCCAGCTGCACCGCGGCCAGCGCGATGCCCCAGCCCAGCGCGATGCCAAGCGCGCCGCCCGCGGCGCCGATGAGCGCCGCCTCGGCGAGCACCAGGCGGAACACGCCGTGGCCCTGCAGCCCCAGGACCCGCAGCAGCGCGTGTTCGCCACGCCGTCGCGCCATTTCCAGCGCCTGCGCAGAGAACACCAGGAAGCCACCAGTGAACAGGGCCACCAGCGCGAGCACGTTAAGGTTCACGCGGTAGGCGCGCGACAGGTTGGCGCCGGACTCCTCCACCGCGTCCACCGTGGCGACATGGACCCCTGCCGGCAATCGCCCCTGGATCGTGGCGCGCAGCGGGTCCCTGTCCGCGCCCGGTGCGAGGCGCAGGTCGATCCGATTCAGCTGCCCCGGCCTTCCCAGGCGCCACTGCGCCGTGGAGACATCCGCCAGCGCCGCCGCGCCGCGCAGGGACGAGGCCGGCAGCACGCCCGCGACGCGCAGCTCCACGGCCTGCAATCCGGCGACGATGCGCAGCTTGCCGTCCTTCGCCAGATGCGCCGCGGCTGCGGACAGGTAGACAGTGTCGGGTTGCAGCAGCTCCAGTCGCCGGCCAGGCTCGTCGCCGAACAGCGCGGGTTGGACCAGCGCTGCGCGCAATGGGTCGAGCCCGACCAGCCGCAGGGTGCCGCCGCCGGCCAGCCCCGCCTCCAGTTCCAGGATCGGACTGGCCACCGCGACTCCGGGAAGGCGCGCGAGCTCGGCGTACAGCGTTTCTGGGAATCCGGCGCGTCCGCCGCGCACTTCCAGGTCAGCGTCTCCCGACAGGGCGCGCACGCCGGCGGCCAGTTCGTTCACCGCGGCTTGGTTGACCAGCTGGACGGCGAAACCGAGCGCGACGCCGAGCGCAATGCCGGCCAGCGACAGGATGACGCGGCCCATGGAACCGGCGCTGAAGCGGCGCGCGAGGAGCAGGCTAAGCCGGAACATCCCCCGCCAGCGTGATCCGGTGCATCACGCGCCGGTGGCCGTGGTAGTCGTTCACCGGGTTGTGCTGTGCGCCGCGGTTGTCCCAGAACGCGATCGAGCCCACCTGCCAAGAGAAGCGGCAGGTGAACTCCGGGCTGATCTGGTGCTGGTACAGGAACTCCAGGATCGGCCGGCTCTCGTCCTCGGTCATGCCGGCAAAGCGGACCGTATGGCCGCGGTTGACGTACAGCCCCTTGCGCCCGGTCTCCGGGTGCGAGCGCACCACAGGATGCTCGGCGGATAACACCTTGCGCACTTCGTCGGTGCCTCCCGCCTTGATGAGGTCCTCGCGTGTCTTGGAGGCATCGGCCTTGGCCGAGCTGTTCACGCCCTTCAATCCATCCAGCATGCGCTTCATGCCCGCCGACAGCGCTTCATAGGCCGCCGTCATGCTCGCGAACAGCGTGTCGCCGCCGAAGGGCGGGATCTCGAGCGCAAGCAGCATCGAGCCCATCGGCGGGCGCTCCAAGTAGGCGGTGTCGGTGTGCCAGATAGCGCCGAAGGCGGTACGCTCGTGCTCGAGCTTCTTTACCTCGATGATTTTCGGAAAGCCCGCCAGGCCCTTCACTAGCGGGTACTCCACCGGCTCGCCGAAGGCCTGGGCGAAGGCCATGTACTGCACCGGCGTGAGCGGCTGGTCGCGGAGGAAGATCACCTGGTGCTCGAGGAACAGGGCGCGAATCCCGGCGGCCGCGTCCTTCGACAGCGGCTGCGACAGGTCCACCCCCGTAAGTTCGGCGCCCAGGGCGCCGGAAATCTTCCTTGCCTGGATCATGGCTGCTCGCCTCCTTACACTTCTCGAATGCTGCTCAACGCGGCCATCTTACCGGGAGAAATCCGTCAACACCCGCCCCGGGCCACGATCCCGGAGGGCAAGATAGTTTTTTCCGTCATGCACCTGCACGCCATTCACCCAGACCCCGTGCACGCCGGCCGGATCACGCAGCATCCGGGTGCCGCCGCCGGGCAGGTCCGGCGCCCGGCGCAGGGTCGAAACACCCACCGTTGCCGAGTCGAACAGGAGCAGGTCGGCTGCGGCGCCCGCGGCGATCCGGCCGCGCCCGGGAATGCGGTACTTGGCGGCGGGGTCGCTGGTTAACCGCCGCACGCCCTCCTCCAGCGTGAACGCCCCGGTCTCGCGCACCCAGTGCTGCAGGAAGTGCAAGCCAAAACCGGCATCGCAGAAGTAGATGAGATGTGCGCCGGCGTCCGACAGCGCCACCACGCCCTGGTCGTGCTTCAGGAGCGGCGCAACACCGGCGTCGTTGTTCTGGAATAGCTTGCCGATCAACTGCTGGTCCAGAGGCAGGTCGAAGAAATAGTCCAGCGGGTCCCTGCCGTCCTGCTGTGCCAGTACCGCGATGCTCTTGCCATCGCGTTCGATTTTGTTCCAGTCGCCATAGAACAGGATCCCCTGCTTCGGATTCGCCAGGTTGTCGCGGAAGCGGGCGCGGAACGCGGGATCGCGATAAATCGCGCTGCGGTCCTCCGGCTTCGCCGCCTTGATGCGGTCAAAGGCGTCGTGCGAATACAGCAGGTAGGGTTCGGCCAGCGTGAAGTCGAACGACAGCGGCTGGCAGCTGGTATGGATATAGACCTCGTTGCCGCGCGAGCGCGCCGCGGCGCAGCGCTCGTAGTACGTCATCGCTTTCTGCGGATCGGCGTCGTTGAACATGGTGAGCACCGTCACCATGAACGCCGGGCGGCCGGTTTCAGCGGCCACCTTCTCCATGTACTCGGTGGTGCCCCTGGGGCCGGTGGCCATGACGAAGATGCCGCGCCCGGCCTCCTTCAATGGCGCGAGCATCGCGAACAGTTCCGCGTCTTTCGCGATGGTCGAAGGCATGGGCCGCCCGGCCCAACCGGCGTGGTTGGGCGAGAAGGACGACGCAAAGCCGATCGCACCAGCCTGCATCGCCTCGCGCACCTGCGACTGCATCGCCGCCATTTCCGCCGGTGTCGGCTCGGCACGCGTGGAGGCCTCCTCGCCCATCACCGCGCTGCGGATGGTGGAATGCTGCGCCAGCACCGCCACATTGGCACAGGGGCCGATGCGGCGCAGCTGCTCCAGGTACCCGGCGAAGGACTCGGCCTCCCAGTTGACGCCGTTCTCCAGCGCGGCGAGGTCCATGCCCTCCACCACCGACAGATTGCGCAGCACCGTCTGGCGCTGCGGCACCGGGCACGGCGCGATACCGAAGCCGCAATTGCCCAGCACCGCGGTGGTGACGCCCAGCGCGGGGGATGGCGACAGCCTGCGGTCCCAGGTCACCTGGGCGTCGTAGTGCGTGTGCACGTCCACGATGCCGGGCATGAGTGCCAAGCCTGCTGCGTCCACGGTTTGCCTGGCCGGATCGCCGACCTTGCCGACCTGGGTGATGCATCCGTCCTTCACCGCGACGTCGCCGGTGAAACGCGGCGCGCCGGTGCCGTCGAGAATGGTGGCGCCCTGGATCAGGAGATCGAGCATGGTCGGACCTTAGCGGGAGGGGCGGGTCCCCACAAGACCCGGTTCGCGCGCCGGTCAGCGCTCCGGGTATCCCGCCTCGCGCTGATGGCGGATGGCAGCGATGCGAACCAGTCCCTCCAGCGGGGAATACTCGTAGAGCGCGATGTAGCCCCTGCCGCCGTGCGAGACCACCAGCTCCCTCATCCCGGGACTGCCCTCTACCAGTCGCCCGATCTCGGGATGACGGGCGAGGATGTCCACCGCGTCCTGGATCGTCTCGACATGCGCCAGCGCGCTCGCCGGGTCGCGCTCACGATTGAACTCGAGGATGCGCCGCAGGTCGGCCTGGGCGCCCTCATCGTAGTGGATCACGCAATCTTGCGCGGCTTGGGCGGCGGCGGATTTGCGCCTGCGGCCAGTTCATGCAAATAAGCGCGCACTTCCTCCGCGGGAATGCCCATGCCGGTCTGCTTCATCCTCGCCAGCCGCTTGCGCGCCTCGGCGTGGAATGCCGCCCGCGCCTCCTCGGCCTCGACCTTTTCGCGGATGGCCTTGAGCATGTAGGCGTGCGCCGTCGTGTCCTGCGCCTCGGCCAGGCGCTCGACCTTCTTCTTCACCTCCGGCGGAATTCTCAGGGAAACGGCCATCGCGTTCTTTTGTATCACAAAAGAGATACACGAGTGTAGCGGAAAAATAAAAAGCCCGGCAGCGCCGGGCTTTTTCCGTACTTCGTTGCGAAAGGCTTACTTCTTGGCTTCGGCCTTGGGCGCCGGGGCAGCAGCCTTCTTGTCTTCGGCCTTGGGCGCCGGGGCAGCAGCCTTCTTGTCTTCGGCCTTGGGCGCCGGGGCAGCAGCCTTCTTGGCTGCCTTGGCTTCGGCTTTCGCCTTCTTCTCGGCGGCGGCTTTATCCTGCTTCGCCTTTTTGTCGGCGGCAGCTTTCGCCTGCGTTTCCTTCTTCTCCGCGGCCTTCTTCTCCGCGGCGGCCTTCTTGTCCGCGCCTTTGCCGTCGGCTGCCTTGGCAGGCATCGCCGGAGCGGCCGGAGTGGCTTTCGCGGGCTCGGCGGCTTTCGGGGCTTGGGCGAGCGCGGCGCCGCTGAAGGCCAGGGCGACTGCGAGGGCAATGATGTTTTTCATGATGTGTTTGGTTCCCTTAGGTTATGTAGGTTAATGCATGTATTTAAACGCATGAGCCAGGATTTGGATGACACAAGGTAGAATCCCCCATTAAATCAATCGGTTTCCCATGTCCAACCCTGCTCCCAAGCCCGCCCCCTCCCAGTCCAACTTCATCCGGCAGCGGATCGAGGCCGACCTGGCCTCGGGCAAGGTGAAGGCCGTCAAGACCCGCTTTCCCCCGGAACCCAACGGCTACCTGCACCTGGGGCATGCCAAGTCCATCCTGCTCAATTTCGGCTTGGCGAGGGAGTACGGGGGGTCCTGCAACCTGCGGTTCGACGACACCAATCCGGAGAAGGAAGAGCAGGAGTACGTTGATTCCATCATTGAGTCGGTGAAGTGGCTGGTACCGGAGTTCGACGGCAAGGCCCTGTTTGCCTCCGACTACTTCGACTTCATGTACCGGTGCGCCGAGTACCTGGTGAGCTCGGGTAACGCCTACGTCGACTCGCAGTCGGCTGACGAGATGAAGCGCAGCCGGGGCGACTTTACCTATCCGGGCACGGATTCGCCCTTTCGCTCGCGCTCGGCTGAAGAGAATTTAATGTTGCTGCGTGAAATGCGCGACGGCAAGCATGCCGACGGGGCGCATGTGCTGCGGGCGAAAATCAGCATGACCTCGCCCAACATCAATATGCGGGATCCAGCGCTGTATCGGATCAAGCGCACCACGCACCATCGCACCGGTGACAAGTGGTGCATCTACCCGATGTACACCTATGCGCACCCTATTGAGGATGCGGTTGAGGGGATTACCCATTCTTTGTGTACGTTGGAGTTTGAGGATCAGCGGCCGTTTTATGACTGGTTGCTTAGAAAGCTGGCAGATGGGGGGCTCTTGCAGCAGCCGTTGCCGCAGCAAATTGAGTTTGCGCGGTTGCAGTTGACGTATGTGTTGTTATCGAAGCGGTTGCTCATCAAGCTGGTGGAGGACAAAGTTGTGGAGGGCTGGGACGATCCGCGCATGCCCACGCTCTCCGGCGCGCGCCGGCGTGGGCATACGCCTGAAGGTTTTCGGAAATTCGCCGAGCGGGTTGGTGTGTCGAAGGAAAACTCCTGGATCAATTACTCGGTGCTTGAGGACTGCATGCGCCAGCATCTCGATGAAGTCGCTCCGCGGCGCTTCGCCGTGCTGGATCCACTTAAGCTGGTTATCGAGAACTACCCGGAGGGGCAGGAAGAGATGATGGAGGCGCCGAACCATCCCAAGAAGCCGGAGATGGGCAAGCGCACGATGCCGTTTTCGCGGGAGTTGTGGATTGAGCGGGAGGACTTCAAGGAAACGCCTGAGCCCAAGTACTTCCGGCTCTTTCCCGGCAACAAGGTGCGATTGCGCTTCGGCTATGTTATCGAGTGCATCGGCTACGACAAGGCCACCAACACCGTTCGGGCCAAGTACCTGCCGGAGACCCGGTCAGGCACGCCTGGAGCCGATTCGGTGAAGGTGAAGGGCAACATCCATTGGGTGAGCGTCAAGCACGCTCATCAAGCCGAGATCCGCATCTACGACCGGCTCTTCAAGGGCGAGAAGCCCCAGGGCCAGGATGATCTGAACCCCGGCTCGCTCGGCAGGATTCGCGCGCAACTGGAACCCGGCCTAGCCGCGCCGGAAGCGGTTGTGGTGCAGTTTGAACGACACGGCTACTTCGCGCCGGATCGAAGCGGCTTCAGCCGCACGGTGACGCTGCGGGACGCCTGGCAGTAGGCAGTCAAGATGTAACTCTTCGGTTACATCGTGCCGCCCCTACTCCGCCGTAATCCCACCCTTGGCAATAATCTCCCGCCAGCGCAGCACCTCGGAGGAGATGTAGCGCGCGAACTCCTCTGGCGAAGAAGCAAGCGCCTCCGCGCCAAAATCCGAAAAACGCTGTTTAACCGTCGCATCAGAAGTCGCCGCCGCAACCTCCTTCGCCAGCCGGTCCACCATCGCACGCGGCGTCCCCTTAGGCGCGAGGAACCCGAACCAGGCTGCCGACTCGAACCCCTTCACGCCGGCGTCCTCGGCCGTGGGCACATCCGGCAATGCCGCCAAACGCCGCTTGCTCGCCACCGCTAGCGCTTTGCCCTGCCCGGACTTGATCGGTCCGATGACATTGGGCAGCAGCTGGAAGCTCGTTGGCACCGTGCCGCTGATGAAGTCCGCCTGCAGCTGGGTGGTGACGCGGTAAGGCACGTGCTGCATCTGCGCCCCGACCAGCTGCTCGAACAGCGCGCCGGCCAGGTGCTGCGAGGAGCCGTTACCGACCGAGCTGTACGGCGTCTTCGGGTTCTTCTTCACATAGGCGATGAATTCCGCCAGCGTGTTGAGGTTGAGCTTGGCGCTGACGGCGACGACGTTGGGCAGAGCGGCGTAGAGCGAGATCGGCTCGAAGTCCTTCTCCGGATCGTAGGCCAGCTTCGGATTCAGGATTTTGTTCACCACCGTGGGCCCCGCAGCGCCCATGACGATGGTGTAGCCGTCGTTGGGCGCCTTGGCTGCCGCCGCGGTGCCCGCGACACCGCCGGCCGCGGGCCGGTTGTCCACCACGAAGCGCTGGCCGAGGGGACCCGACATCCTGTCGAGCACGATGCGCGCAATGACGTCGCTCGCGCTGCCGGTGGAGAACGGCACGATGGCCGTGATGGGCTTGGTCGGATAGTCCTGCGCAAACGCGGAAGCGCCGGCGCACATCAGGGCAGCGATGGTAACGCGAGGGGTGAGGGTCATGCGGGTACCTTTCCAGTGATGGTGCCGAAGCGCTGTTTCATGGTTTCCTCGAACGACAGGCTGCCCGGCAGGACCGCGCCGCCGGCCCGCAGGCAGTAGGCCTCGGGCTGCCCCGCTGCGGCGGGTTCCTTGCCGTCGCGCAGCGCCCGCGCCTCGCGCAGCATCAGGCGCCGGAAATGCACCACGCCGATATCCGTGGCGGTCAGGTTCTCGCGCGTGCGGTCGGCGATCACCCCCTGGCTCTCCTGCGCCATCATGTCCTGCTCGGAGACGCCGCGGATGCCGGTAAAGGACACCTTCTTCTGCAACTCGCGGTCGATCAGGTAGTCATTGGCGCGATTGCGCAGTGGGACGTAACCCGGCCCCAGCTCGGCGAACTGGCCGTAGCCGCCCTTCTCATACTTCGCCCGCTCCGAGGCCGAGATTGGCTGATCGGGGAGCCAAGCATAAATGTAGATCCAGACCGACTCGTCGTCCACCGGCACCCAGGTGTAGCCATAGTAGGTCTCCCCAGGCATGGTCGAGGGCGTGATGGAGTGCGACGGAAGCATGAACTGCGTGATGCGCCAGTAGAGGTCCTGGCCGTCGGCCTTGCGCGCGCCGCCAATGACGAAGCCCACCTCGTGGTCGATGATGGTGAACTGCGGCAGCGGGTCGTTGCGCAGCCAGCCGATGCGCTTTTCGTCGGCAGCGATGTTGTCGGCGGCATTGGACTTGAAGCCCGGCGCCGGCATGTGCAGGAAGGAGAAGTGCGCCGTGTCCACGGTGCCGTCCATCGACTGCGCCCAGTTGCAATGCTGCAGGCGTTTGGTGACGTAGCGATGCGAAGCGGGCAGCAGGCCGTGCTCCAGCTGCGGCAGCTCCGGCAGGCGGTCCTTCGGTCCCTGCTTCGGACCCATATACGCCCACACCATCTCGCCGTACTCGCGTGTTGGGTAGGCCTTGATGGAAACCTTACCCTGCATGCTCGCCCCGGGCGGCACATTGGGCATCTCGACGCACCTGCCTTCGACGTCGTACTTCCAGCCGTGGTGGATGCAGCGCAGGCCGCAGTCCTCGTTGCGGCCGAAAAACAGATTCGAGCCCCGATGCGCGCACACAGGCTCGAGCAGACCGACCCGCCCCTTGGTATCGCGGAAGGCGACCAGTTCCTCTCCCATCACCTTGACGCGGATTGGCGGACCGTCGGGCTCGTGCAGTTCGCGCGACAGCGCCACCGGCAGCCAGAAGCGCCGGAAGTACTCGCCCATGGGGGTGCCCGCGTGGGTGCGGACCAGCGTCTCGTTGTCGGCAGCGCTCATCATGCGAACCGGATTCTAGGTCAGACCAGTGGGGCTACCAGTTTCTCTTTCGAAACTACCCGCTGCATGGCTGGACGCGCGAGCATCCGCTCCAGGTAGGCCCCGTACGCGGCAGGCTTCGCGCCGGCCGGGCGAAGAATCTCGACCAGCGTCCCATCAGGAACGCCCACGCATCCAGCGCGCCGTAACCGTCGCCCAGGAACCACGCCTTCCCATGCGAAGCCAGCTGGCCCTCGATCTGGTTCAGCATCAATCCCACCTTCGCCTCCGCATGCGCCTTCACCTGCACGGCACCAACTGAATTTCCCTCGTCCACCCACCGCTCCGGATAGAAATACAGCATCAAGGTCGCCTGTACGGAATTGGTGAACCACATCAGCCACTTTTTGAAATGCGCCCGCTCCACGGAACCCTGCGCAGGCGCCAGCCCGGCCTGGGGAAGCTGATCGACCAGGTAGAGGCAAATGGCGGCGGTCTCGTACAGGACGAGATCGCCATTCACCAGCACCGGAATCTGCCCGTTCGGATTGAGCTTCCGGTACTCCGGAGACTTGTGCGCCGACTTCGCGTGGTCGACGCAGCACAGCTCGAACGGGACCCCGAGTTCCTCCAGCAGGAGGTGGGGAATGAAGCTGGCGTTGCCGGGAAAATAGTGGAGCTGGATCATGGTGACGCGGAGGATAACGCCAACCGGCCCCCAGGCCTCGGCGCCGTCTACAATCCAGTGCAGCCACGCCAGACAACACATCAGGAGCCCGCCATGCGCCACTTCGCCACCGCCCTCGCCGCCGCCCTCTTACTCGCCCTGCCCGCACTCTCCGCCCACGCGCAGAACCTCAGTGTCGGCGCCGCCGACACCGTGCAGCCGGTGTTGCAGGCGCATAAAGGCAAGCAAGTCACCGTCCGCCTCACTGGCGGCCAGGAACTGACCGGCGTCGTTCGCGAGGCCACGGCGAAGCTGGTCATGCTGGGCGCGCACACGGGCCGCGAGTTCTTCGACGCCGCGGTGCTGCTGGAGACGGTCGAGGCGATTTTGGTCTGGACCAAGCAGTAACCCCGCATGAACGCCGCGACCACCGACTGGCAGGCCCTCACCGCGGACCTGAACGCGCTGCTGCGCCTGAAGACCACGGTCATCGGCATGAAGCTGTTCGAGAACAAGGCGGACATGGAGGCGATCGATAAAATCCGCCGCCCCAAGACCATCCATACGACGGACCAGATCGTGAGCATGGCCTCTCGCCTGGGCTGG
>SXNB01000259.1 GCA_005777205.1 Burkholderiales bacterium
CTCGAACCTGGGACCCAGTGATTAACAGTGCGAAGCTCAGAAATGCCGTTGCACTGAAAGTCGTGTCTCGAAGCGATCCGGATTGTACAGGCAATAGGAGGCTGTGCGCAGCGTTGATCCTGTTGCAACGCTTCAATCCGGTTTCGGACCGCCGGCGTCCCTGGGACGTCCCGTAGTTACTCGCCGACTGCGCAAATTCGCCACCAGAAATAAAGTCCCAATGCTGCGCCGAGCGGGCAGATGACCCTCAGACCAGTTCGCATGTTGCTTGCATAGATGTGTGTCTCGGAATTAAATCGATAAAGAGAGAAGTCATCTCCCAAAACAGCCCCCGTGAACACGGCTACGAACCCTATGGCGAGTACCGATATGCAAAAGACGACTGGGAGAAGTGCGCCGATCAAGATGTATAGGAGAGGGGTCTGCTTAATCTTCTCCCACAAGTTACGGTTCATGGGCATCTCCCTGGAAGGCTACAAGCTTTGGAAATGTACCCGGTGTGGAAAGGTTTTACCCGGAAAGTTCGTTGGCCGGTGTTGACATCCGCCACCAACCAACGAGACGATGCTGCCCAAGGAGCCTAGAAACTCCGAACACAGCGTCCTCCGCCCACGTCAGGGCGGATTGCTATTTGCAGCCCGGTCGATGCCGGGAGGGCGACGGATACAAGACCCGCGAGGGGAAGAAGTCCGCCGACTGTGTTCGGTTTCTAGCCTCCCGGCTTCCTCGTGGGCGCGCCTAGAAACGCTTCTGCGAGGGGTTTCCAACCTCACACAGGAGCGTTCATGGCCACTCTGCCCGCCTCCCTGGACTTCCAGGGCATCCAGCTCGACGTCGTAGATCATCTGTCCCGCCCGTGGATAAGGGGGTGCCAAATTGGCGCCCCCTTGGGCTATTCGGACCCCGAGAGCGCAGTAAAGAAACTGTACGCCGCTCACTCTGACGAATTCACCGACCAGATGACGGCCGTTGTGAAGCTCGACACGGCCGGCGGCCGTCAGGATGTCCGGATCTTCTCGCTGCGCGGCTGCCACATGCTGGCGATGTTCGCGCGCACCGAGCGCGCCAAGGCGTTTCGCGCCTGGGTGCTGGATGTGCTGGAGAGCCTGGAGCAAGAGACGCCACCGGCCACGTCGGCCGTCGCGGTGCTGCCGCGCGTGGGCGAGGCGGATGCCGTCGTGTCGGCCGGGCGCTGCTTCAGTGCGTATCTACGCGTCGGCCGAGCCTTCGGCCTTCCCGGCGCGGCGGCGATCCTGCGCGCCAACCGTGCAACGCTGGTGCGTACCGGCGTGAACCTGATGCGGGATCTCGACCTGGACGCGGCGCAGATGCAGATCATCGGCCCTGGCGGGAACGCAGCACCGGCAGAAGTGATCCTGGAGCGCGCCGACGACCTCGCCACGCGCCAGGACGCGAACGCCTGGTACTTCGGTCGCACAGCTTGGTTGAAGCTCTGCGAGGGCTACTCGGCCGACGCCACGGCGAAACTGCTGCGCGATTTAGGGCATTTGGTCTCAGATCGGGACCGCCTCACCAAAAAGACGGGGTTCCCAGGCCGGCCCGGCATGTTCGTAGTGCGCAAAGCGAAAACAACAAGCTTTGGAGATGCACATGGGAACGCATGAGAAAAGGGACCGCCGGGAGGGCCTGGCTGGGGAGCTGGCAATCCTGAGCTACAGCCTGGACCACCTGAGCGATCGGGAACTGGCCCGGCTGCTGACAGCGGATATTTCCCGGCGGGAGAAGCCTTGGGTGCTGCGCGCGGCGAAGCGGATCGTGAAGCGACTCAGCGCGCGTCCTTCACCGCGCCCCGATTCATGACCGTGGCTTCCGCCTCGTCGATCTCGGTACGACGCTGATACAGCGCGTCGCGATCGACCGCGGTCTTGTCCAGGCGCTGATTCAGGGCCTCGCCGGAGATTCGCCCAGCGCGGGCCTCGCGGCGCTGCTTGTTCTCGTAGCGCTTGATTTCCGCTTCCTCGGCGGAGAGGCGCTTGCGCTCGAAATCCGCCCCCTCGTCGAAGCGGATCGGCCGGAGCTTGATGCCGAAGGAAGCAAGCAGCGCATCACGCGTCACGATCGGGTGCTCGCCGCGGTCCAGGCCGGTGAACTGCCCGAAGCCCAGCTGCTCACTCACCCGATTGGCCGTCTCTGCGACCGGCGTCGCGATCGGCGCCGGCTCGCCGCTGGCTGCGGCCTCGCGCGCAGCGTTGGCCAGGCCTTCGAGGATCCGGGTCTGGTGATAGCTGCCGGGCATGAGCTGGTTCGAGGGGGTCCAGGCCTGATAGATGTAAGCAGCGATCGCCTTCGCCTTCTCGTCCTCGGGCGCACCAGGAGCGTAGATCTCGCGTCCCTTCCAATCCTCATTCATCGCCACGTCGAGAAGCACACGCACCGGGCTGGATCCGAAAATGTCGCTGCCCCACCAATCCGGCAACCAAGGAAGATCCGCGCGGCGGTTGCCGCTCTCGGCCTGGAACACGTTGCCGAGCGCGTGCGCGTTGCCCAACGCCAGGCGATGGCCTTCCAGGAAGGGCACATGCACCGCATTGCGCGCGCCCCAGGCAGAGCGGCCGGCGTCCCAGGGCGCAGACAGTTCGTCCTCGGCCTCGGCGACGTTCCAGTACTGGCCGGGTTCCAGGCCCTCCATCGCCATGCCGGCGTAGTTCACGGCTTCATAGGCCGCTGCCAGCGCCAGGACATACTCCGGGTTGCGCGCGACGTTCCGCGCGATCGCCGGGATCGCAAAGTAGGTGTAGCTGATAAAGGGCGAGCCAATGGGCAAATCGCGAACGATCTTCAGCGCGTCCGGTAGATCCGCGTAGTCGAAGAAGAACTGATTCGCCGCCTGCGCAGCCTCCGTTCGGCTGGAGCCACGGCGGCGCTCGGCCAGGTACACCGCCATCTTGAACATCTCGTCCTCGAAGCGGTACAGCCGCTGCGCGGCGTCGCCCAGGGGCTTCACGGCGCGAAACGGCGCAGCCAGGCCCCTGATCGCCGGCTCGGCCGCCGCGCGCGCCAGCGCCGCGCCGGTCTGCCACGGTCCCTTGGCGCCGACAACGGATACCTTGTTCCGGATAAACCACTCCTTGGCCTTCATCACCGTGGACAAGACAAACGTCGCGTCCGGGATCTCCGGCTGCTCCAGGAGTTCGCGGGCGAGATCTTCAAGGCCGGTATCGCGATCGTCGCGGCCCACGATCGCGCCCACCCGGTTCGCATCGAGCACGCCGTCCTCGGTCGCCTCGCGCACCAGCTGCTCGCCCTCGCCTTGCCACAGCGTCCGGAGCGATCGGCCGAGATCCGCCGGCGAGTAGCCGGCCATCAGCAACATCTGGCTATTGCTGTGCGTGTTGTTGAAGTGGGTGACCGGGTTGTAAACCGTCTTCCACAGCTTCCAGCGCGCGAGTACATCGCGATACATCTTGAACGCCGGCGCATCGCCCAGCGGGTGCCGCCCGTAGTTCTTCAGGCCTGCCCACACATCGGGGCGGACGTACATCCCGGCCAGCGCGCCATGCTTGCGCACCGCGCTGCCCTTGCCCGCCTGCGTCGCGGGGACATGCTGCCAGCTCGCCTTCTGCTCGGCCGTCGCCGCTGCGGGGCTCACTGCCCAGTCACTGCGCTTCGATACGGTATCGAACAGCGTCGCCAACGACAGATCGTGGCTGATCTCGTTCATGCCGCGCACGAAGCGGTAGCCCGCGTCGCCGATCTCGCCCCAGGCCTCGCGCTCGGCCTTCGTCCAGTCGCGGTGCATCAGGATCCCGTCATCCTTCGTACCGCGCACGCTCCAGCGCCGGCCGGTAGGCTGGAGGTCACGATCGAAGTCCTCCAGCCGACGAAGCTTGTCCATCGATGCCATGTAGTTAATCGGATGATCGCCGGGCACGATGGGCACCTCATCCGCGGCGAACAGGAAACTGCGCAGCTCGCCATTCTGCGAGCCGACGTATTCATGAAACTCCGTCTTGGCCAGCGTCCTGCGTTCCGCGCGCAGCTGCGCCAGCTCCTCGCCCTCCGCCTTGCCCATGCGCTCGGTCAAATCATTGAACTGATCAACCACATCAGAGACACCGGGGCTCAGGAACTCACGCTGGAACACGTCGTCGGTGCCGCGTGAGATCGCGTAGGTGCCGGACAGGCTCTGCCGCTTCGCCTCTCGGAACTGGCCATCGCCCTCGAACAGATGCTTGCGGTAGTACCGGTGCAGATAGCCGCCGGCCTCGATATCCTCCGGGAGCATCTTCAGCGCCTTCATCCGCTCGGCCGCCGTCGTCAGCATCTTCTCAAGCTCGTCCGCCTGGCGGTGGATCATGTTCAGATCCTTGATGATCCCGCGCCGCTCGATCAGGTCCGCCATCTGCCCGCGCTGCGACGGAGTGAAGTTGTCGCGCAGGAAGGCGCCCATGTCGGTCACCTCGCGGTTGATGATCTGCTGCATCGCCCGCTGTCGGCGCTTCAGGTCGCGCAGATCCATCGGACCGCGGCCGAACCCCGGAAGCTTGTCGATCGCAGCGCCGATCTTGTCGAGCGCCACATCCATGATCGCGCCCTTGCCGGAGATCTTCGCCTTGCGCAGCGCGGCCACGCCGCCCGCGCCCGCGGCGGCGCCGAACGCGATGTCCGCGAACCAGGCCGGAGTGCCCGGCGTCTCGTCCGACAGCGTCGCGCCGCCCACGCCACCCGCGAACGCGCCTGCGGCGGAGCGCTCAGGATTCAGGCCGATATCGCGTGCGTACTCGGCCAGGGCCTTGCCGAAAGGGTTGGCGTGGAAGGCACTGCCAGCCGGCTGGCGGTGAAAACCCGCAGCTCTACGAGAGTCGCCTGCCGTCGTGAAGGAATCGACCAGTTCGCGTCCGGTCGCCTCTCCGAACCGGCGCAGGTTTTCCGCTGCCTCGTCGGAGTCGGTGCGCGCAAACAAGCCATCGGCGTTGGTTTCGTCGATCGCCCGCAATAGCCGGTTGCTGCCGCCCTCGTCGCCGCCGCGCAGCGCGGCCATTTCCTCGGCCGACATTTCAACGAACCGAAGCGGCCGGCGCTGAACATCAACCAACAGGACGCCCTGGCGCCCCCCTCCCATTTCGTTGACGACGCGCTGCGCATCGTTCGGCCCGTCGATGGACGGGACGGCGCTCGCTGGCCCAACTAGGCGGCGCTCAGTGACCGGGAGCGTCTGCTTACGCGGCGCAGCGGGGGTCGCCGCGCCAACCACGCCATTGACGTCGGTCCATCTACCGCCAGGCGTGACGACGATGCTCCCCTCAAGTTCTACGCCACTGCCGCGCAGAACATTCTCGATCCGGGAGGTAACAGCCCGGTCGGCCGAACTGGCTTCCGTATTGCCGCTCGGATGGTTATGCGCAACCCAGGCCCGCTTGGCCCCCGGTGTATTCGCCACGATTCCACCAAACAGACCCGGATCGGTTGGCGCCGAAGCGATCGAGCCAGTATGGATGCGCGCCACGCGCAGCACGTTGCCCTCACCATCCGCGATCACAGCAAGCAACGATTCCTGCGCGTCCTTGCGCAGAGGGGCCACCACATGCGCCACATCGGCCATCGACTCGACCTTGCTCTTGCCGGTGGGAAGCCGCGCCGTCGTCACATGCCTGACCTTGGGTCCCAGCCCCCGCGCAAGCCTCTCGCGCGCGTTCAGGAGCGCGAGAGGGTCAGCGCCCGGAATCATGATATCGACGCGATCCAGGCCCTCCGTCGCAGCGCCGGCGCGATCGGAAACGCCGCCATCCGGCTCGCGCGACGCCGGCGGCTCCGGTATCGTCTTGCCGTCAGTCCCCGCTCCCTCCGCAGTTCGCATACCAGAGGGCTCCGGAGCATAGGCGCCACTGGGGTTACCCCCCTTGGCGCCACCGGGGGCTGGCCGATACAAAGGGCTGTCGCCGCCTGCGCCAGGCTCGCGCAGCCCTGTCAGCCCGTCAGCTTCTCCGCGGTATCCACCGGCGGCGGCGCCTTCCGCTCGCGCTCCCGCTTCAGGTAGTCCTGCGCCAGCTGGCGCACCCGCTGGCGCCGGCTCGGCGCTTGTGGCTTCTCGTTCACGGATCAGGGCCTCCAGGGCGTTGAAATAGTCGTCGTCGATCTCGTGGCGCACGGCCAGCGTCTCGATCTCGTCCGGGGTCAGAAGCTCTTCCGCGCGCAGCGACAGACCGAACTCCCGAGGCGTCGGCTGGATATCGTCGGCGAGCACGGCGTCCAACAGTTCCGAGTCCAGCTCGCGGCGCGCAAGGCCGGCGATCTCGTCGCGCGGCGCCGTCGGCGCGGCCGGCGCAATCTCCTCCCCCGGCAAACGCTCCAGGACAGACACATTCGCCTCGCGGAAACTTCTGACGCCTTCCGCCGCGTTGGCGGGCGCGGCGCTGCTCGGCGCGGGTGCTGGCTGCGGCGCCGGCTCGGGCGCGTCAATCATCTCGTTCAGGCGCGCGATGCCCTGCTCCGGAGGCAGGCCCGCGTCCTCAGCCGCGCGGGCGGCTTCCTCGTGCGCCTGGTTGATCGCGGCGGACCGCTGCTCGGGCGACAGCGTGCGCCAACTGCTGCGCAGGCCGCTGGCGATCAGACGAGCCGCCGTGTCCAGCGCAGGCACCGCCACGGCGCCCACACCGGCCGCCAGCGCCACGGCGCCGGGGTCATTCACCCCGCCGCGAGCGCCTTGATGCGCCGCTTCTTCGAGTGCCCCGGTTCCGGCGCCTGACGCAGCAAGGACGCCCAGCCTGGCGGGAATTGAAGCCGCGCCGAGCCCTGGCGTAAGAGACACCAACAGCGACAATGGGTCTGTCATCGCACGGGCCATGCGGCCACCTAACACGGGCAGCAGGCCGGATTCCTGGGCTTCCGGAACGCGAGCGTCACGCATAGCTAGTTCGTTCTGGCGCACCGCTAAACGTGCCTCGCTCTCAGGAGTTCCCTGGCTCTTCAACTGAAGCATGCGGAACCATGCTGGAAGGTTTTGAGACAAGCTGGTGGACTGCTGGAATGCCTGACCAAAAGCCTGTAGCCCTTGCGGCGCCGGCTCGGCGCCCACCGTCTCCGGCCCGCGCAACGGGATCTGCGGCGCCGCCACCTTCGGATCGAGCACCTGGAGAGCAGGCGCCATCGAGCGCAGCGGCTCGGGGATCGGGTTAGTGCTTTGCACCTGGACGGCGTTCGGGTCCAGCGCCAGCGGTGCGGGAGTTGCAGCGGGCGCAGGCGCCACCGCCTTGAACTCATCCCACCCCGACGCCGCCGACTCGACAGACTTGAACTCGTCCCAATCTTCGGAGGTGGAGACGGCTCGGGCCGGCTCGACGATGCGGAACTCGCTCCAGGGATCGGCCATCAGCGCACGCGCAGGTTGCCGGCCGGGTCGATGAAGTACGTTCCCGGCTGTAGGGCGCGCGCCTCCTCCACCGTTTTCACCCTGCGCGCCGACTTGCGCAGCGCTTCCAGGCGCGCCTGCTCCTCGCTGGCGTTGATCTGCTCGGCCTCGGCGGTCACGTCATCGGCCGTCGGCGCCACCGGCTCCGGAGCCCCGCCACGGTTGGCGATGTTGACGTAGTAGCCGATGCGCTCATCCACGTCCTTCTTCAGCGCCGCCGGATCATTCCGGTACTTCGGCCGGTTGGACTCCATCAGTTCTTGCTCGACTTCGCGCACCAGCGCCGGCGTCACGTTCGACTTTCGCGACTGCTCCAGCACTTCCTTCTCGCTGATCCCGCGCACGTCCGCCTCGTACTGCGTGTTGCGCTCGAACGCGCTCGGACCACTCGCGGCGTCCGGCTTCGCCTCCAGCGGCGTGCCGTCCGGCCCCAACACCGGGCGATACTGAATCGCCCCGTTCGAGCCGATGTACGAATCGAAGTAGCCCAGCTTTCCGTCCGGTCGCAACCCCGTGATCCGCGGCCGAGGTGCAGCGGCGCCGGCCTGGCGGGCCTGTACGCCGCGCAGCTTCGCGGTAGCCCTTGCCGCCTCGGCATCCGCATCGTTTTCTTTCGCGCCAGCCAGGCGCTCGGTCGCCAGCGCCTGGACCGCGCTCGACTCACCCAGGATCGGATTGGTTTCGCCTGAAAAACGTTTGTAGGCCACGCCGCCGGACATGCCCACCGGATCCACGTCCCGCCCACCCAGCGCCATCACCCGCTCCGCCGGCGTGGCGAGCTGCGCCGTCTCGCGCTGGATCGCGCGCTCCTTCAAGAAGTCCGTCAGCGCGCCCACCACATGCCGCGGCTGGTCGGAGCTGTTGAACAGGTTCTTGTAGAGATCCAGATCGTCGGCCGGCCCGAGCTGCGGCGCGGGCAGCGCGCTGATCCCTTCGGGGCTGCGAAACACCGCCGAGTTGCCCTGCTGCGAGACGCCAGGGGCATCCGGCAGCGCGGATACCCCCTGCCGCTCCAGCAGCAGCTTGGCGGCCTCGAACGCACTGCGCCGGCGCTGCGCCCCGGGATTGATGAAGTCGAAGTAGCCGGCCATGTTTAGCCCATCGTGGCGGCGGAGCCACTGTTGCCGATGCCGACGCTGAAGCCGCGCCCGCTGCTGCTGCTGCTGCTGCCCTTGCCGCCGAAGTAGATGTCAGCCAAGGCCATGAGGTCTTCCAGGTCGCGGCGCGCATTCGCCGACTGCGAGTCGTACAGCTTGGCGTTCTCGCCAGCGGCGATCTGCGCCAGGATCGCTTCCGTCTCCTTGCTGATCGCGTCGATCTGTGCGGCCGCGTCCTGGTCGGCGAGCTGATTCGCGCGCAGCTGCTGGAAAGTCGTCAGGCTCGGATCCGCGCCGATGCGCTCGCCGGCCTGCTGGCGGGTGCGCTCTACTGCGGCCGTTCGCGTGGCCCCCGCACCGCCGATGCTCCGCAGCTGCTCGGGCGTCAGCTGCGCATAGCTGACATCCGCGGTTCCGGTCTTCGCCACCTCGCCGAGCCGTCCACCGCTGAGGCGGTCGATCTCACTGAAATAGCCGGTCACCTGTTGGGGCGTCAGCGGCTTGCTGCTGCTGCTGCTCTTGCTCTTTCCGACTGACATTGCTTTGCCCTCGCTCCGCTACGAAACATCCACCGAATCCGCCCATCGCGCTTGCGCAGATGCGCGCTGAAGCTGGCGGCGGTCGGGTTGACCTGAATGGTCAAATTGAACAGTCCGCGATACACATGTCCTGGCGCCCAGGGAGCCGTCACGGTCGCAGCGATGTGAACGTGCGGCCCCGCCGTCAAGGGGACCATCACGCTGCCGCGGATCAACTCGGCGTGATCGGGATCACGCAACCTCGCCAGGCCCGCGTCGTCCGTGCAGTACCACCCCTGCCACCCCAACAGCTTTCCCTCGCTCGCCAACATGCCCCACTGGCCGGACTTCAACAGCCAGAGGAAATGCAGCCGGTGAACCTCCGGATCGTCGCGCTCGAACGGATGGCCCGGCCGCGTGTACAGCTGCGCCAGTAACCGCGCCATCCGCTCGAACGCTTCGACCGATCCGGTCACGATCAGACCACGTCGTCGTTGATGTAGCCGCGCAGGATCACCAGGAACTTCGCCGCGTCCAGCGCGTTGTTCGCCAGGACGTACAGCTCCTTCTCCGACAGCGGCTTGCCGGCGACGTAGGCCTCCGTCCCGGCGCGGGCCACCAGGCCCAGCGCGCCGTTGAGGTTGCCGCCGTCGAGCAGGCCATCCGGATCGGTTGTGTCACCAATGTCGATCGTCGCCGTGCCGCCCTCGGCAGTCAGCAACAGCACATCAGTTCCCTCGTGCACGAAGCCCTTGGGGGTCTTGACGAACAGCGCCGAATCGCCGCTGGCGATGTTGATCGCGGCGGTATCGATCAGCGTGGGGATTTCGACTCGGCGGGACGACTGCGGACGGTTCTTCCCGACGCGATCGCGGATATCAACGATAGCCATAGCATTACTCCTGAGAAACGATTACCCCTGTCGGGGCGGGGATCACAACAACACCAGGCGCACATCTGCGCTGGCGGTCGGGATGAGGATCAGGGTCTGGCGCGTATCTGCGGCCGGATCCTGGACGTGGAAAGCGACCGGCGCGGTCTGGTAGATCACCAGCCAGCCCTCGATCTGTCGCCCAAGCCCGTGCGCGATCTGGACCTGTTGGCCGGCGACCACGGACAGCGCAATGGCATCGGTGGCGAGCTTCGGGATCATCAGGTCGCCATCTGTCCCGCCGATCGCTCGGCGTTAAGCAGCTCGTTGAGCTTGTCGCGGATCGCCGTGACCTCGGCCTGCGTCGGCGGATTGCTGATCGCGCCAGCCAGGCTGGCCACAACCGCCGCCTGTTTGACCAGGCCCAGTTCACCCGGCGTCGCCGCCTTGTCGTTCACCACGCAATCCTTGCCGCCGCTCTTGACGCTGCCGGAAGCAGAAATGGATGCGGCGGTCACGCCGGCGACGAACACGCCGGTCTGTCCGATCACGGCGCCGCTAGAAGTGATCTCCGGTGCAGCAATCGGGCCGGTGTAACTGCCTCCAGATCGTGGCACCACCTCGCCGGAGATCGCGCCACTGCCGATCGAGCCGCCGACGATCTGCTCGCCCGTGATGTTCGAGAGCGCGTTGGCGATCAGGTTGAAGTTGAAAATGATGTCTTCCAGGCTGCGGACTTCACGCAGAACGATTGCCATTACTGTCGCCCCCGAATGGATGGCTTGAAGCCGGTCAATTCCACCCGACCAGCGCAGGAAATCAGATGCTCGAACCGATGGCCCGCCATGTAGATCGGGATCTCGTGTCGCGTGGGCTTGCCGTTCGGATCGAGGATCGAGCCGTCCCAGAGCTGCGAGAACGGCGATCCGGCGGCGGCGCCAGGCACAGTGGTTTCCACCGACAGATCGTCCACCACCGCGGTATAGGTCACCGGCGCGTCAGGCTCGCCGATCGCCTGGAGAAACACCCGCTCCAGGAGCGCACGGCGATCCGTCGATTCTGGCCAGGTCGCCAGCAAAGTGGTGACGCGGCGGGCCGGGCCGGCCAGCGGCGTATCGACGCCATCGCTGCGGTTGCAAATCCAGATGCCGTCATCGCCATACCAGCCGAAGTGATTGCCCAGCGTGATGACGCCGCGCACCGATTCGACGATCTCGCCGATCTCGAAGCTCGACGTATGGATCACGAAGAGACGGCTGCGGATCACCAGGAGCAGGAACCGCCCATCCGGGCTCAACGAAATATGCGCGCTGCTGTCTGGCACCTCGAAAGCCTTATCCAGATTGTTGCCGCCCAGGTGGCCATCGCTGCCCACCTCATGAACGCCCACCGCCGAGACGTAGAACAGCCGCGTCCCGTTGCCATCCAGGCCACGCGGCCCGGCCACGCCACGCTGGCGCACCAGGTAGTCATGCGACCAGTTGAACTGGCTGTCGCCGGCGATCTGCCACAGCGCCCGGAGCGAACCGACAGCGAGATACCCTTCCTGGGCGCACAGCGCCGTCAGCGAGCTGCGGTCGCCGGACTGCAGCTCGACCGTGAACGTCGGATCCCAGTAGTGCGGCCGATCGTTGTCCGAATGTTGCGCCCGATTCCCCGCGTGGATCACCCACAGCCGATTGCGGAAGGTCTCGACAGCGGAAGCGATCGGAACCGGATACGGCGCACCGGCCGGGTCCAGGAGATCGTTGGCGAACGTCCTGCGCTGATAGCCGAGCAAGGGGTCGTGCACCACGTACCAGAGCGGATTCGCGCCATCGGCCACATACAGCCGGTCTTCGCGCTCGGCGTTGCCAATCAGGGCCTGGAATGCGGTCGCATCGAGGCTGACACCCGAGTCGCCAATCGGATGCTCGATCTGATCCCACAACACGCACTCAGTGCCGCGATAGAACAAGATGCGCTTGTCCCACTCCACCGCCGCACTGACCGGGCCGGATACGATCTGCGTCGCCCCGGGGCGACTCGCAAAATGTCCCGGCCAGATCGGGAGTGCATTGTCCATGCGCCGGAACGTCTCGGGTTTGTAGCGGAGCGAGAGCGTCATGGGCTGTACACGTAGGACAGTGTTACGCTGAAGTCCTTCTGGACGGTATCGGCCCCAAGCCGGACGATGACCCGCCAGTTCGCCGTCTCGGACTGGTTGCGATCCAGAAGCGCGCGAAAAGTCGCCCCGCTCGCCTGCGGGTTCACGATAGAGATCAGAGTGCTTCCGCTGAGGTAAACCCACTCGACCGACAGGCTGAATCCATCGCCGCCGATCGCCCCCGTTGCCAGTGTCATTTCCACCTCGGTCTCCAGCGGGCAGGAAACGGGAAACCCACCGCCTGGGCAGGTGACCGCATTGGAGTTGACGGAGTCAATGAGGAGCCGGAGCTTGCGGAATACGACGCGGTTCTCGCCGCCCACGCGGCGCAGGATCGTGCGGATTTCCTGCCACGCTCCACCCGAGCGATACAGCACCCGACTGATCCTGCGTTGATTGACGCCCTGGCGGATCCGGATCATTCGAAGATCATCCAGATATCGCCATCCTCGCCATCGCCCGGGTCGGGCACCACATTGGTCACCGTCAGCTTTCCGTACACCTGGCCACCATTGGCGCAGAAGGAAGGCGCATTAACCTGCCCGGTGAAGTCATCCCCGGCCTGGTTCGCTGGCGTGTAACCCAAAGCCTCCAAGACGCGCTCCTCGGTCACCACGCTGTTCGTAACCAGCGCGCCATCGATCAGGTTGATGACCACGCCGTCCAGCGCGCTGGTCAGGCCGGCGCCCTCATCGTCCAGCGTAAGGTTCACCGTCGTGACCGTGCCGTTCCAGCTGCGGCTGGCCACCTCGCCATACACGAAGGCGCCCGCCAGGCTGGCGCGCACGCGCGTGCCGACCAGAAGCGTCGTCGTGATGTCCGCGGGCACCGTGAAGGTGTCCTCGTCCACATAGGCCACCGAGGGCGCGATCGCCTGCGTCTGCGGCGAATTGAAACGCTGGTTCGCCCACGTCAACAAACGATTGAGCAGGCCCACCAGTGTCTTGCGCCCCTGCGCGTCCTCGGGGAGATCCTCGTCGGCGAAATAGGTCAGCCAGAAGCTGATCGTCGTGGGGTCCGCGGCAAGGCGATCCGCCGTGTCCTCGCCGGGCATCAGGACGCTGGCGAGCAGATCCTGGAAATCCTGGTTCTGCGGCTGCTGTCCGATCGCGAACGGCGAATCCACATTGCCCGCCAGCTCCTGCCGCGTCCTGATCTCGCCCGTCACGGAAGCACCTCGAAATAGTTTTGCTGGCCGAACGGCGCCGTCCCGTCGTCAACCAAGAGGTAATCGCCGGTGGAAAGGATCATCTCGAAGCCCACGCCCTCGATGCTCGCGGGCACCAGCACCTCCACCGCCGTGGCCGTGGAGGAATTGGCGAGCCCCTGGACGTCGCCGTCCAGTTCGTCGCGCCAACGATGAATCACCGGCACCTCGTGCGCCTCCGTCTTCGCCGCGCGCAGCTGCTCGCGATACCGGGCCTCGAACGTCGCGGCGTCCTGCGACAGCTGCTCGCGGTCGAAATGGCGGCCATACATGCCGATCACGCCATTGACGATCAGCGGCTCCCACTCATGCGGAACGATCGCAATGTGAATCGGCCGCTGGTAGAGCACACGGAACGAAATCGGCTGGCTCGGCGCCGGCCACAGGTGCACGCGCTTGCCAGCCTCCAATGCGTAATGCGTGCACTCGCGCGCGGCGTTCGGCCGGTTGCAGGCCGCGGCCTGGGCGCGCAGGTCCGTGATGTGCGACAGCGTCGTAAGGCGCAGGCGCCGCGGCGCATAGATCGACACCACGCGATCCAGATGGCCCTTCAGGTCGATGATGTCCTGCCCGGCCTGGATCGTTGCCGACTTCAGGTTGTCGAGGAACCACCAGCGGTGGCCCATCGCGGAAATGCGGAGCGTCTGGTCGGTCCAGCGCTCCACCTTGCGGAAGAATTCTGCGTGCTGCGGGTTGTCGCGGTTGAGCACCCCGACATGAAAGATCAGATCCGAAATATCCTGCGCCACGCGATCGATTCGCGTGTGATCGGCGACAGGGAACGGAAGCGGCAAGGTCATGGTCGGTTCGCCTCACAAAGCAACCGGGGAGCGACGGACGCCCTACACATCCGCCGATCCCCGATGCTGTTCATGGGCTGGTTCCCGGGCCGATCAGGTGAAGACGATCTTGCCGTTCATGTTGCGTCGCTTGGTGTAGATCGACGCATAGACCAGGCAGTTGCGGGCCTTGGCTTCCTTGCCCTTGACCTTCTCCCAGGCGGTCATCGTGAAGTTCGTCCCCTTGTGGATGCGGATCGGGGTGTTCTTCGTGTTGATCGCCCAGCCTTCCTTTGCCGCCAGCGTGGCATCGTAGATGTAGGTCTTGCCCTTGTTGTCCTTGAAGCTCAGGCCCGAGCCGCCGGTCTTGGAACCGGAATCAACCAAGGTCACCTGGACCTTGCCCTCCCAGTAATCCAGCTGCTTGTCGAACAGATCCTCGCCACAGACCATCAGATCCGGTTCCTGGCCCTGGTAGGCGCACTTGCGGAACAGTGAGCGCAGGCCCAGGCGCATTTCCGTCGCCAGCGAATACTGGCCGCCGCCGGTCTTGACGCCGGACTGCGGCGCCCAGTAGCCGAAGCCAGCTGCCGCCGGATCGATGCCGCCGCAAGCCAGCGTCGGGTTCATGATGCGACCCAGGCCGGTGAACTGGCGGCCGTCCGCAAGCTGGCTGCCCATGATCCGCGTGTTGAAGAAATTGTTCATCGACTCCTTCAGCTGCGTCGCCTTGGTTTCCACCAGGTCCACCAGCTGCTCAGGGCCGGAGTTCTTCACCAGCTCCTCGCGGGAGTACATCTGCGTACCGATGATGTGGCCGTAGGGGAATTTCGCCTCTTCGAGCCCATCCTGCGGCGTCATATCGACGTCGTCGTAATGGGTGAAGTCCTTGACCGTACTGTTCTCCTTGACCAGCAGCTTGACGGGCACATACAGGCCGATCGAGTCGCGCAGCTCGATGCGATCGTTCTCCTCGTAGTACTTCCACAGCGGGTGCTCGATGGTGAGGTGCGAGACGACTTCCTTGTCCATCTCGTCCATCGTCGCGATGAACAGGTCATCGACGTCCTCGACGCCGGCGAAAAGCGGTACACCAGATTGGCTAAGCGACATGACTATGCTCCGAAATTGATTGACGGTCCGTCGCGATTACTGGGAGGCCTGAGCAGACAACTTGCGCTGTGCGCGTGCCAGCGCGCGCATGCCGGGGCTCTGCCCGGCGTCGCTGGCCTTGCCGTTGGTGCCGGGCGCTTCGGGGCGAGGCGGCGCAGTGGCGCGCTTGCGCGCCGCCTCTGCCTCCGCCTTCAGGGCCGAGTTCTCGGCGCGCAGCGCGGGGAGTTCGGCGGCGGCCGCGGCCACGGCGTCATAGGACGCCAGCCGGTACGCCTGAGTCACCGACAGGTTCGGCGCCTTCGCCAGCGTGTCCAGGACACTCTGCTCGTGCGTACCGAAGTCGGGGATGTCCTTCTTCGCCGCGGTGAACTGCGTCCGCAACTCGTTCAGGCGCGCCTCGCGCTTGCCCTGCTCGGCGGCGCGCTGCTGCTCCGCCGACTGCTCCTTGCGGAAGCGTTCCAGCGCCCGATTCTCGATGAACGCCGCCATGTCCGCCGTGCTCTTGAACTCGGGCATCGCGCCCTCGTCCGCGGCCGGCGCCGGCGCGTCCCCGAAATGCACCTTCAGCCCCTTCTGCTGCGCCAGCTGCTGGATCACCAGCTGCGGCTCGGCTTCAAACCGTGCCGACAGTTCCACCAGCTCGCTGACAGCGCCAGGCTCTGCGCCGTGCTGGCGCATCGTCTGATTCAACACTCCCAGTTGATCGCGTTCACGGGCCAGGGATTCATTGGCTCGCGTAAGGCCGGCGCGCATGTTCTGGTACTGATCCATCACAAGCTTGCGGCCATCCTCCGGGAGCTTCGCGAAGCGCTCCCGGTCTGCCTGCGGCCAATCCTTCGGGGCCTCGGTGCTGCCGGCGCCGGCGTCGCCGGCCTCCGCGCCTGTCGCGCCTTCCTTCGGCTTGCCTTCGCCCGCCGCCCGGGTGCTCGCGCCGCCTTCCGCGCCATCGGCGCCAGCGGCGTCCGGTTTTGCAGGAGAAACGGCGGCCTGTCCGGCCGCGGTTGATGCAGAGGGTGTCGCCGCGGCGGGCGCGGCGGCGCCGGGCTTGCCCGGCTTGCTGCGCGCGGCGATCTTCGCCTGCGCAGTCTTCAGAGAATTCTGGGCCGCGTTGCCGATCGTCTCGGCCGGCTTCGCAGCGGGGGCGGCCGGAGCAGCCGTGGAACCAGCAGCCTGGCTTGCGCCAGCCGCCGTATCTACCGAAGCAGAAGCGCCGGCCGCGCCGGAGTTATCGCTACCGCCCTGATTTAGTGTTGTATTCATGGCAACTCTATACTCCAAAAAAAGCGCTCATACAAGCGCGATTGAAAAAGGCCCGAGTTCCGCGTGGAACAGAGCGCCGACTAGTCCCCTTTGCCGTCTAATCTTTCCCCGACCAGGTTAGTCGTCATGCTGTCGCCTAACCTGCGTTGGGCTGCGGGGCGAAGAGAATCTTGTCGGCCTCTTCGCGCCACGCTGCGCCGTGCTTGCCGTACATCGTCAGCATCCAATGTAGAGCGCACGCCTGCTCGTCTTCGGCCTTGCGCGCCGGGTCGTACAGGCCCAGTTCCTTAAGCCTCCAAGCCATGCGCGAAACAGCAAAGCAGGGGCGTCCGAGAATCCACCGCACTTCTTCGTCCAGCGGCAGTGCGCCCAACAAGCTGTTCAACGCGACGGCCCCGCCAACCGGCGGTTGCTCACTCATGGTTTTCTCCTTCGGGGCCGCGTGTTAACGCGGCGTTAGGCCTCATCGGGAAACTGCGGAATAACCTTGAACACTTTGGCCGTCACCGTGCCGATGCCAGCATCGGACAACCGGGCGTCAAACCGATTCCATGCCGTGTCCGCGCCTTTGCGCTGGGCGATGCACCGCGCCGAAGTCAACAAGTCTTCCAGCTCCAGCTCTCTAGCCGTCTTGGCGGTCGCCACTTGCGAGAGTTCGAGGTACAGCTTGTTGATCGTTTCCAGTTCCATCGCTTGCTCCTATCTAAAAAGATGCCTCAAGGCTCTCGCCCTTGATGGCAGTCCAAGTGCCCAGCCGCTTGTTCCATTTCGGCTGGCACTCGAACCAGTGCCAGGACCCGTTGGCATCCCTCGCCTTCCAGCGCGCCCACAGCGGCGCACCGACATCGCGGGGCGATTTAGGGCCGCGCAGCGTCTCCAACGATCTATCCGCCATTTTCAGCCTTCCACTGCTGAAACCCGCGATACCGATTCAGAAATTCGGTGCAGGTCGCAAGATCTCTTCCGACGGCCTCGGCGAAGGCTCGGTCTTCATCCGCTCGCGCTCCATCCGCATCGTCTCCAGCTCCGGAATCGGCCGCATGAAGATCTGCGGCGCCGGCGGGCACTGGTGGATGATCTGCGGGCTCGCGCAGGCAGACAGAACGAACACGATGCACAACGCGCTCGACAACTGGGCGGTCCTGGTTCGATTGATCGACATAAGCGGTAACGGCCTCCTGGCCGGAGAGTGCGGATTCAGCCTGGCTTTCAAGCGCGAGCAGGCGCAGCTGCTGCCGCGCATCGGCGATGTCCTGCTGCGCAGCCTCCAGCCGCTCGGTCTGGATCCACACCGCCGCGGCGAGCCCGAAGGCCAGCGCCAGGCGCCAGTGCGCGAGCAACCACAGCGGCGCGGTCACAGAAAGCTCTCCGGAAAGTCACCAGTGCGGAGAACACGGGCCAGCGTCAGCGTGCGCTTGATCGCCACCGGATCATTGCCGGTCAGCTCGGCCCACTGGTGCAGGAACAGGATGTCATGCGCCGATTCGTAGTCCCTCGCCTCCATCGCGCGCCAGAAGTCGCGCTGCGCCAGGAGCACATCGGGGCCGAACAACATCGCGACATGCGCGATCACCACACCGCGGCCGACCGTCAGGTCCGACAGCGTCCACAGCCTCGGCCAGAGGATACGCATCACATCGCGCGCCTCCTCGGTCAGCTGCAGCTCGGCCACCGCCTTGGAGACGCCCACGCGGCTGATCTTCCAGAGCCATCCGGCCAGCCAGTCCTGCCCCTTCTGGAAAGGCTTCTCGTGGAACCGTTCGAGCTTCATGACTGACTTCACCAGGGCAGCCTCCGTCGCCTTGAACAATCGCTCCGCCCGCGCCGACACATCGCCGTCTTCGCGAACCTGGTAAGTCCGGCCCTCATCGTTCATTCCTGCACCCGGAATCGCGGCGCTGCATGCTGTTCTTGAGATCCTGGATCTCGCGTTCCTGCGCGCGCGCCAAGGCCGCCGAGGCGGTCGCCAGCTCGCGTTCCATCCGGTTCGTGTAGCCCGCCACGATCGAGATCGCCACGGTCACCAGGAACGACACCACCGCCCAAGGCTGCGCCTGGATCGACCAGAACCGGTCCGCCGATCGCCGGCTCATCGCAGATCCGCCTGCTTCCACAGCCGCAACAACGGGATCAGGACGGCCACCAACAGCTTGACCACCTGGTAGTGCGGGGACTCGACAAGCATGGAGGCCATCGGGATCTGCTCCACATGCGAGAAAATCAGATCCGCCATTTCGAGCACAACCAGGAGCGCCGCCGCGCGCACCGAAAGAAACTTCCACCAGCTGCGCCAGTCCTCGATCAGCTTGTCGCTCATGCTGCCTCCCCGATCTTCACGCGCCCCTCGCAATAGGCCCGCTCTTCGTTGCGTCGTCGCACCAGCCCCGGAAGCTTCACCCCGCGCGCCGTCATCCACCCCTCGGTCAGCGCACGACAGCCCCCGGCGTAGTCGCCGCGGTTGAACCGCTGCCGGATCTGCGGCTGGCGCCCGTTCTTGAGCCAACAGAGCCCGTCCTTCACTCCCGCCCGCCCCGGCCCGACGTTGAACGCGAACGACACCAGCGCGATGCGCTGGCCCTCGGTCAGAGGAACCGTGATGCAGCGATCGACGATCTCATTGGCCGCGTAAATGTCCTCCGCGAGCAGCTCCCGGCATTCCTCCAGCGTCTTGACCTGCCCGAGCTGGACGCCAGCGGTAGCGCCATAGCAGATCGTCGGGATCCCGACCGGATCGAGGTAAGCCGTCTTGCGCAGGCCTTCGTAGCCGCCGATGACGGCGACGGCGGTCGCCAAAATGGCAGCAAGCCGGCGGACGGACCTATTTTCCTGATGTTGCTTCCCGGTCATAGCCCGTCAAATCCCGTAAAACAGCTTATCCACACACGGCTGCATCAGCCCTCGCGCGCCGGTAGAGCCCGGATGCAGCCCATCATCCCATGCGCCCCAAAGATTGGATGAGGCGCGCGGCCCAAAGACAGCGCGAGCGTGGAAAAACTCTGTCTTGTTTTGGTTGGCGATATGAAGCTCATACCCTGCGATCGTGAAAGGCAGCAGATTTTCCGGGCTGATCGTCGAATTCTCTGGCGACGGCATGAGAACGATCACGGTATTAGGCGAGTCCGCCCACACCGCGTCCATATACGTCTGCAAGTTCGCCTTGAACGCAGTCGATCCGACCGATGCGACATCGTTGGTGCCGTCGATCAAGATGAGAACGTGCGGCAGCATCACGGACAGGTAGTCTCCAATAGCGGCTGAAATCGTCGCAAGGTTCGCGCTTGTCGCACCGCCGTTTCCGATCTTGCTGACTTCCACGCCGGCCACAGATCGGACTGCATAGGCGCCATAGATCACAGCGGTTCCGGCGTTCCCGGTCGTGTCGATCTCGATGGTGTGCGTGGTATCGGTTAGGCCAGAAATCAGAACCGAAGAAACCGCATTCGTGCCGGCGCAGGAAATGGTAGTCCACGATCCGGAATCTGCCCTGTAGCGGAAAGTCCCCGTCGTATCGCGGTAGAAGATGCGAACCGACGTGGCCCGAAGATTCCCGATGGAGATAGTAGCGTCGGCGCGAGTGGTGGCAATCGCGAAGCCGTCAACACTCAGACCGTAGTCGTCGTAAATCCCGGTATAACCGGAGGCAGCCGCATCGCAAGTGATCCAGCCATCAGCCAAAGCGCCGGCATTGTTGCTCATGGAAGCACGCGGGAACTTCTGAAAAGTCACGCCGTCCATCTGCTGAACCGGCGGATCGTTGAGGGCGGTAAAGTCACTGTCAACGCTGATCCATCCATGACCGGACAGGCCGATGGCTTCGCCTAGAATGTCGCGAAGCCGTTGCGGGATCCACACGCGCTCTGCCCAGGAGTCGCCTGCAACTGCGATTTTTAGCGGCGCGGTGCCGCTCTCCTGCGCAGCCGCAGCGAAGCCACGTACCAGGTGCAGGTTCCGGCCATCTGAAGCTAGCGGGATGACGTTCGTTCTTCCGGCCTCCAACTCATTCAGCCGTGCGTCCAGAAGGGCAATGTCGTTCTTAACGCTCGGCTGGTAAGAAACCTTCAGCCGGAACTGCGGCCGGCCTGTTGCACCTAAAGGCGTTTCGCTTGATCCGACCGCGCCAGCGTTCAGGTATTGCGCCGAAGTGTCGGAAACAAACGTGGTCCTGCCGCCGCTGTTCTGAATGGCGACGCGGCCGTTTTTCGGAATGGAAAACGCAGTGAAGTCGACATCTGATGCACGCAGAGTAACTTGACCGGTAGCAGTCGCAGTAATAGTCGTCTGAGAGACATAGGCCAGAGTGCCGTCGTCGTTCTCGGAATAAACATAAACAACAAAATTCCCAGCAAGAGAAACGTCTAGCTCAATCTCCTCAACCACTTGCTGATCAAACAAATAATGGCCATTTCCGAATCGGATGAAGCCACCTGTCAGCGTAGAGCCAGAAGAAAATTCGGGCTCAAAAATTGCGGTTGCAGGCTCATATCCACCAAGCCGCTCAGAAACAGTTTTGTAGTCGATAGTCGTCTCGGTATAGGCGACAGCGATAGCAAGACGCGGGCGATTGCTGGTCGAACTGTATGCAACAGAAGCGCCACCGACGATAGTCGCAGAGAAAATGCCGCTGCCTAGTCCGGTCGTCAACGCAATTTGTGCGCCGCCCGTAGCAGCAGAGTACGCAAACCGTTCTCCGGAATTGACTTCGACCGACAGCGCGGACAGATCGATGACGTTTGCGCCAACTATCAAGCCTGTAAGGTTGGCGACGATAGTGTCGCTGAAGGGGCTGCTGCCGCCTGACAAGATGTGAAGCGCGCCGGTTCCATCACCAGCCACACGAATCCACAACAGAACTTTGGACAGCGGACCTGTTCTGGTGATGGCGACACCGCTTGACCATGTGTTGTTGACGCTCCCGGTATTTCCATCGGCTGGCGCCGGGCCGAATGTCTCCTCAAGATTGGTAACAATTACAGACTTCTCAAAACCGGAAAGGATGTGAGTGGAAAGTTCCGCCTCTGTACCTGTTGCCACGTCGAAAAGAAACACTTCATTCCCGGAAACCTTGCGGAAATAGGTAGGCCGGGTCAATTCATCCGTTTCGTTCGGAACAACAAGAAATGGAGCGCCTTCGGCAGTATCGGAAAGGCCTTGTGCGATATCGTCTTTTGGGTTGGCCGCAGCGAAAGCAATCTGGCTGTACGTCAGCGCGTTAGCTTCGCTTAGAGCTGCGGCCGCAGCGAGACCTTGAGCAACAGCCTTAGCGTCTTGACTGGCGGCCGCGTCGAGATGGGTTTGAGCGCGATCCGAAGCCGCGGCTACAGCGGCCGCCTGCGCCTCGTCGCGATACCCGGCGACCGTCTCGTCCACGATTGGCGCCACCAGCGGCGCGACCAGTTCGGCGACCTGCCCCGCGGTCGCGGCCTTGTCCTCTTCGCCGACACGCACAAGGAGCTTGTCGTTCGCCGTCAGCGGGGAGGTCGGTGGATCCAGGTCATCGAGTGTCTTGCCCATGCCCGCGCCCCTAGTACGCGCCGATCACAACGGCGCCGGCGCTCTCAGCGATGCGCAGGCGGAAGGTTCCCGGCGTGTCCAGCGAGATCGCAGGATCCGAAACATTCAACTTGGCGAGGTTGACCCACAACGCGTCGGCGGCCTGCGCCGGATCGTCCACCTCGTCAGTCAGGATTTCGAGATCCACTTCTTCCTCGCCGGCGAGGCCGCGCACGAACAGCGTCTGGACCTCGCCCGGCCCGACGAAAAACGCGGCGGACAATGGCGCTGCGACAGCGCCCTCGGATCGAATCAGGATGCTGGGCTTCATGGTCGGCCTCCTCGGCTCTCGGTAATCGCATTGATGGCCGAGCGAAGCGCCTGGCCACTGTTGAAGTTCTGTGGGCTCGCCGACGGAAGCGCGGCGTTCGGCGCTGCGGCGCCCGGGAGCCCAGGCATCGCGCCGGGCGTCATTCCTGGCAGCTGCGCACCTGCTCTCGCGGCGCGCATCAGCGCTTCCATGCCCTTCACATCGAACATGGTCAGGCTGTTCCGCAGCAGGGCTAGATCGAACTGCGGCCCGAACTTTTGGAACAGTTGCCCGAACATGTCGGACAGGAATTTCTGGCGCACCGGCGTCATCCCGCTCTCGCCGGCCATCGCCTGGATCTCGAAGCGGCCCTGGAAGGCCTCGCGGCCATAGGTGAGCATCTGCGGCGCACCGATCTCGTCAGGCACGACGATGGACTGCCCACCCGGCGCGAACTCGCGCAGGAGGCAGCGGTGCGTTTCGGCCACCTGGCCGATGAAGCGGAGTTTCAGATTGCGCTTTCGCGTGATCCGCGCGGAGCCGATCGTGAAGATGCGATCGCTCTCGGTCGCGGTTTCCGCGCCGCCCTGCGCCACGGCGGAGACGCCGGTGTTCTGGTCTACATCGTTCACCGCCTGCGCGATCTGCGTGTAGAGATCGCGCGGAACAGCGGTGGACTGGATCGTCTTGATGAGGTCATCCCATTTCGCGTCTTCAGGAACCTTGACCCCCACGGCCGCGCCGTCGGGCGATTTCATCGCGGCGTCCATTTCCTCCTGGGAAATGGATCCCATCCGGAACAGGACCAGCAGCTTCTGCTCGCGAGTCAGGTTGGCGGCGCGGGTTCGCAGCTTGTCGGCCTCCAGTCCGAGTACGCGGATGCTTTCGACCTGGCTGACGCCGAACGGCTGATCGTTGGCGGGGATCGGGATCAGGAAACTGAAGGGCGACTTGTCCGGATGATCGAAAGTGACGGGCCACTGCTGGCGGCGCAGCTCGTACAGCTTCGACTGGACCGACTTCTCACCGCGGCGGCGACGGCCGGCCTGCTGGGTGAACTCGCTGCTCTCGATGAAATCGATCAGCTCACGCCGCCGCTTGTCCCAAATTGTGATATGGCGGACCGAGTCTTCTTCGAGCGACTCATCGGTCTGCGGATCTTCGCCGTACAGCGACTTCCTACGGATCGCCGACGGCTTGATGCCCTCCGGCACATCGAAGCCCCTTGCGCGCAGCGCGTCCAGCGTCGTGATCGCTTCGCGTCCGTGCCAGCTCGCGCTCCACATCGAGAACGCAGAGGCGTCGAACAGGAACTCCAGCGGCGACACGTAATCGTCCTGGACCGCCTCATAGATCACCTGGCGCCGCGTCGGCCGCGCGTAGAGGTCCTGCCCGGACTCGTCGGTCGCTGGAACGAAGCTGCCGTCCGGCTGCTCGACCATCTGCAGTGCGGGCTCGCCGGGGACCTCGGCTTCTTCGGTGCGCCACCAGGTGTAGGTGATGCCGTGCCCGATCATGACCGCATCACGCGTCACCGCATCGCACACGTCGCCCTGCCCCATGATGCCGCCGCCATACAGGCTCGAACGGATCGCGTACTCCACCAGGGCCTCGCGATGCGCATCGTCGCTTCCCATCGCGCGGGTGAAATCCTGCGCCGTGGCCTTGATGCTTACCTCGGGGATATCGAGCATCGCGAACGTCTGCTCCAGGTTCCGATGCACCAGGCCGATCTTGACCTGGTCGCCGGAGGGCAGCGTGACGTTCTGATCCTCGTTCTTGTCCCGGAGCGCGCGATAGGCGTGCGTGTGAAGTCGCGCATACAGCTGCCACTCGTTCTCGCAACGCTCGCGCCGCGTCCGCGCGTTGTTGATCTTGAGCGCCCAGGCGTCCGTGTCGGTTTCGCTCATGCATCACTCCGCTGGAGTTTTTCCTGAGAAACGCAGATCATCGGATCGCCCCCGTATCGAGCTGGCCGGTATCCCGGAGATAGCGCCGGAAGTGCTGCGCGAGAACCGGCGGAAGCTGGACAACCGGCGCCGAATCCACCGCCACAGCCTCGGGGATAGACTCATCCCCGACCATCAGCGACATCAGCGCCGCATCGGCAAGGTTGCCGCTCGGCTCATGAGTGCGCTTGAAGATGTCATCCTTGCTTTCCACCCAGATTCGCTTGCTCTCGTCCTCGTGCGCGCCCGGCGCGGCGAGCTGCTTGCGCAGGCGCTTCTGGCTCGTTTCATCGAGCAGGGACAGCGAGCAGCGGAGGTTGGCGAACCAGCGCCGGCCGGCGTGGTGCCACATCTGGTCGCGCTTGCGGTAGTAGCGCGTGTTCGTCGCCTTATTGCCGGCGTTGAAGAAGATCACCCGAACGCCAAGCTCGGGATGTTGGACGTGGTAGTAGTTCGCCAGGTGCTCCATCGCACCGCGCCCGACGCCATTGGCGTCGCCGATGATCGTGCGGGCGCCGTGCACCTCGACCGCGTCGATCGCCGCCCTCGCGGCGACAAGCGTCACATCGTCCGGCTTGTTCGGCGGAAGCCACTCGTTGGCGTACACCGCCGCGAAACCGCGGCGCACGAACAACGCATGCTTGTCGCTGGACATCCCGAAGTCCATTGACACCACAGCGTGCTTGCGGGCGTCCTCGGGATCAGGCGCACGCGCCGCGGCGGCGTCGAACCACTGCGTCATGATGACCTGCTCGAAGTTGCTGCGCGGCGTCAGGCCGCGAACACGGACGCGGAACCGGTCCGATTCTTCGTCGCCGGCGCACTCACCCAGGATCGTCTCCCAGTACCGCGGTTCGACGAGGCCGCGAGCGCGCAGGTTGTGCATCCGTCCTCGGAGATCGCGGTACGGAAGGGGATACACGATGTCCCGATTGCTCATCCGGCAATCCAGTGGGTGCACCGCGTAGCGCTTGCGATCCTTCGTGTTCTCGGCGAAGCGGCCATCGGCGCGCGTGGCGTTGCCGATCTGGAGCAGGCGAGCGCCTGGCTCGGACAGCGCACCTTCCAGGACCTCGTAGATCTCGTTCGCGACACCGGAGGCCTCTTCCACCGCGACGAAGATGCCGCCCGAGGGCGCCGCGTCACGCGTCTCGTTGAACAGCTTGGCGATGTCACCGAAGGCGTCGTCGTCGTCGAGTGCGTGCGCGCCTTGCAGGCCTTCCGGCTTGTCGGCGCGCGCTGTCCTGGCGACCACACTCCAGTCGGCGTAGTCGGGGTTTCGGTGGTTGATGCTCGATCCGAGGATTTCCCACTCGGCCGCGATGGCCGGGTGCGCCTTCTGGAGCCGGCGGAACATCTTGCGCAGCTCACCCCACAGGCGACCGGACAGCTGCTCGGCCGTCGGCGCCGTGACCAGGATCATGCAAAACCGATGCGTGATGAGGAACAGCCAGATCGCCACTGCGAGAATGCGCGTCTTGCCCAGCCCGTGGCCGGACGGCGCCACGACCTGGCGCTTCGCATTGTTCGGGTCCAGCCCGTACAGCTCATAGACCGGCGCCGGCGAGTCGAAGAGGTCGAGCAGGATGTGCGCCTGGTACGGGAGCGGAACGACGCGCAGCGCTTCCACGCAGGCGCAGACCGGATCCACGCGCCAGCGCAACAACAGCTGCGCCAGCTTCGCGCTCTCCAGCTTTGGCGTCACCGACCATTCCCAGGCGATTCGCTCCGCCTCGGTCATCGCCCGGGCCGTGTGCTTCAGTGCATCCACCTCCGGCCCCGAGACCGGAATGGCAATAGCGGGCGGCGCCGTCAGCGCTTCCGCTCCTTCCTGCGGCCTGCCCTCAAAACTGGCCGCGACTCCGGGTTTGCCATCCTGATCGGCGCGGACATGGCGTGTTTCGCGCGAGTTTGTGATTGGCAGGGGTTCCGGGGCCGCGGCCAAGTCCTGCCCACAAGGGAGAGGATGGGCGGGATCGTTGACAGGCTCGGCGCGCGCGGGGGGCGCCGCTGGGTCCGAACCTAGGTTGAGCAGTGCGAGGGCGAGCGGCGAAGGCGGCTGCTGGGGGCTGCTGCTCATGCGCGCCTCGCGATCGTCTGGCGCAACAGCTGCTGGACCTTCAGCGGCGCAACGGCGTTCGCGCGCGCGGCCAGTGTCACCAGCGAAAGCCGAAAGCCCGGCAACTGGGCGATGCGGCGCAGGACTTCGCCCGGAAGCGGTTCAGCGGCTGGCCGGGCGAAGGCTTCCATCAGGCCGCCTCACCGGAAGAATCAAGATTTTTTCCGTCGAGGCTATTAACACCGCGGGGGCCGGCGGGGGGGGTATGGGGGGTGGCCGCCCGGGTGGCCCGCGCGCCGTAGGCTCCGCGAGCGCCAGCCAGCTCGAATCCATCGGGCTGGATCAGCATCGGTTGGGGGTCGAAGAACGCACGAGGGCCGCCCTTGCCGATCACCTGTCCATCGGAGTCCAGGGTGACCGTCTGAGACTCAGGAGGCGCACCATCTGATTTGCCGTCGCCTGATCCGCCATCACAAGCCGTTGATTGTTCTGAACTTTCGCTATCGTCGCCGCCATCCAGGGACGTTTCCGGGCCTTCCGCGCCCTCGCCGACCATGCCCGGCAACCGCTCCAGTGCCTCCATCAGCGCCGACTTCCGGCCGCCACCGCCAGGGGGGTCATCGGAGGCCGGCGTCGCGATCGCATAGAGCTTGAGCACTTCGTCGCCGCGGCCTGCGAGCACCATGTCGCAGGCGATGCGAGCTGCGGCCTGGGTCGCCACCTCTTCCGGCGATCCCGTCAGCCCCTTGAGTCGCCCGGCTTGCTCCAGGCCCGACTGCAGAGCATCCACCAACAGCCGCCGCGCCTGGCTGACACCGCGTTTCGGTGCGCCAGCTCCGGATCGCGCGCCGCCCCAGCTCACGCCGAAGCCCTCGTCCGCGCCATCTTGAAATCTTCCGGAGTCACCAACCCGCCCCCTGCGAACCACAATCGACGGCCCTGTTTTAGCAAAGTGTTGATTTAAGTACAACTCTAAATAGAGATAACGGCCTCCCAGCCTCACTCCCTCTGCCGTTCCTTGGTCCCGGCCTGTCCCGTTCCTGTCCCGCTCTCGTCCCGTTCCTCATGGAAAACGATATCCCGTTACCCTTCAGGCAAATGCGACCGGCCGAGGCGCCCTACATTGACCGTGGTCCCGGTGTCCCGGCGTCAACCGGTCGAATGTCAGTTTCACCGGACTCAGGATCACTCTACAGGCCTCTACTTTTCCGGCGGGACAACCGGGACAATCGGTACGCACCTGTTTTAAATGGATTATTTTTTGTCCCGATCGGACCGCGGTCCCGATTGCCTCTTGCTGGTCCGGCCCGGCGATGCCCCGAGCATGAAAAAGCCCGAGTGCCTTTCGACACCCGGGCTACTGTTGCAACTGATGCAACTATCAGAGCAGCGACGATCCCTTCCGACGATACAAATCCGCCTGGCGCTCCGCGATGCGCTCGGCCTCGGTCACGTCCTCCCCTAGCAGGGTCGCACTGATCCAGTAAGCCGCAGGACGGACGCCGCCCAGCGATGGGATGCCGGGGCACTTGCAGGTACGCCGGTCGCCCTCGGATTTCATCAGGTTGCGCTCGCGCAGGGTCGCCACCACCAGTCGCGTGTCGTAGTCACCGCAAAGAGTGGCCAGCGCCTGAGGCATGACGAGAAACCACCGATTCTCTTCATGGTCCTTGTAGCGATATCCGAGCACGACGCGCTGAGGCGCGTTCTCGATGTCGTACATCGGGAAGCTGCCGATGTTCTCGATCATGTTCTCGCGCAGCTGCGCGACGCCGCGGTCCGCCTCGCTGCGCTCATTGCCGATCGAATCCAGCCAGCGCTTCGCCACCGCCAGCGTCGCCTCCATCACCTCAGCCACCGACCAGTCAATGACCTTTGCGCACTCCGGCCCAGCCTTGCCACCAGCAAGGGCCACCAACGCGAAGCGACGCAACACGCGGCGCCCCTCGGGAGGTAGTTTCCCGCCGGATCCCGTGAGCTGCTTCGCCAGCCACTCCTCGATCATCTTCAGCTCGTCCTTCAGCTGGCCGACGACGATGCTGGTGCCATGAGCTGCGTACTCCGCGAGCAGCCAGCGCACCAGCGCTGGCCCCGCCGAGCCGTAGAACTTCGCGCAGCTGGACTTCAGATCCTCCACGAAAACCTTCGTGTCAGTCGTGCCCCAGATCTTCTCCACAATCCCGCGCTCGCCGTTTTCCTTGTCCACCGGGATATCCACGATGCGCAAGAGCTGTCCGCCCTTCAGCGCCTGCTGCGCCTTCAGCGCCGTCTGGTGCAATGACACCTCGCCATTGCTGAAAATCAGCGTGCGCCAGCTGCGCGGCTTGCGCAGCCCGCCGTTGATCGTTGAGCGCTCCTTGCCCTTGCCGCCAGCCAGTTTATAGATCGCCTGGCCCACGTCCTGGATGTCCGTCTGCCCGATCTCATCCAGCGCCAGCAGCTGGTGGGAATGCAGCTCGGCGATCCCCTCCATTGCATTCACCGTCGCGTCCCATTTCCGGATCGCCGTGGACTCCGAATCGTTCGCAGGGTCGGCCGCGTTGCCCCAGACCGACATCGCCACCTGCGCGCACGTCGTCTTGCCGCCTGTCGTTGTCCCGTAGTAGTGGAAGCCGCCGCCCTGCTCCTCGCAGGGCCGCATCAACGGGCCTGCGAGGCCGATCATCAACGCGAACATCAACAGCGGATTCCCCCGCGCGCGCTTTGCCACCTGTTCCTGCCACTGCAGCAAAGTGCCCTCGGCGCGCATGGATTCGGCGTAGGACAGCGGCAGGTCGCTCTGATAGACGATCTCGTTTTCGGCCGAGCCGATCACCTGGTCAGGCAACACAAACACCAGCTTTCCTGTGCTCTGCGCCGTGATCCAGCCCAGGCGGGAGGTCGATTGCACTCGCCGCGCGCATCCCCGCTGTTGCACTACCAGGTAGCGGCTCACCCACTTTTCCTTGCCTGGCAGCACCAGAGCGCCCTGGCTGGCCAGCAACTTCGCGAGCACATTGCCATGCTCGTACATCGTTTCAGACTGGACCGCCTGGCTGCGCAGCTTCCAGGTGCGATCGAAGAAGCGGATATTCACACCCTGCTCGTTGCTGCTGGTGCCAAACGTCAGCGCATCGATCCAGATCGGAGACAGCGAGATCGTCTCCACCTTGTCCTCGCCGCGGGGCATGTGCACCCCGTCCGCATCGATGACAAACGATCCGTAGATCTTCGGCCAGGGCAAGCCCGTATCCGGATGGTTCTCTACCTTTTCCTTTGCCCAGGGCCACTCCTCGCCAGGATCTGCTCCGCCCCTGTCCGGCGCCGGCCGGAGTTGGTGCCCGTCCATCCTCACCGAACCATCACTTCGCGACGGCGCGGCCTGCTGAACATTGGCCCATACCGAGAGCCCCGCGGGCGAGCGCGTCGCCTTGTTGTTCGGAAGGCGACAGCCGCCACGCGGGCAACCGCCGAACCCCTTGTCCTGGATCGTTGAGCAGCGCCACGGCCCCATCATGTTCGCGCGCACCTCGGCGATCTTCGCCTCGGTGTCGGTCGGCGAGTACTTCGCGTGCGCCTCGCTGGCCTTGTGTATCCAGTCGTCGGCACTGAACCGCGCAGCCACCGAGATCATCGCCACCCACTGGTCATACGTCAGTACCGCCGCCGTCGCCGGCGTCGAGGCGTGACGCATGAACGCGCAGCGCTCCACCACCGCCTCCAGATCCTCCGGCGGATCCAGCGGGCGATCGGGATCTCGCGCCTCGCGCGCCTGCTCCACCGTATCGTCGGGCTTGACCCCGTTCTCGCGCAGGAACTCCGAAACGCGGGCAGCCGGGTTGCGACCCTTTTCCAGGATCCAGCGCGTCCGCTCGATCGCATCAGGGATCACCTCCGCGTTGTCGTCGATCCACGCCGCGGAACCATTCGCGTAATTCACCCCGCCGCACATCGGCAACGCAATCAGGTTACCCAGGCCGCGCTTCGACAGCCGCGCCTGTGCCGGGAAAAACCGGTCGAACGTCGAGAAATCCTCCTCATCGCGCAACAGCTGCGACTCCTCGAACAGCCAGCGCCCCAGCGCCCTCGCCTCGCCCGCGTTCACCGGCGCATCGAAGAACAGCCAGACGTGATAGCCGCGCATCGAGCGCGAACGCTCCACGATCGGCATGAAATCCTGGAACTCGCAGACCTCCACGAAGCGGCGGACTTCCGCCCAAACCTGATCGGGCTGCAGTGTCCCCTCGTGATCGTCGAAGTCGGCCGCGATGAACCTCGTCATTCCGTCCGGCGTCAGCGGATATACGCCCAGGCGCTCCTTTCCGCGGAGGTGCGTCACCAGCGCCGCAACATCCAGCTTGCGCATCACAAAGCTATCGAAGCCGCGGCGATCCTTCGCCTTGTACTCCAGGACCAGCTCATCCGGCGCCGCCTCGTAATCCGGCGCCACCTTCTTGCCCTTCCAGGGCGACCAGCCCTTCACCAGCTCGCCGGTATCCTTGGCCTTGAACTCGTAGTAGCGGGCCGCCACATCACGGCGACCGCAGACCAGCTCCAGGAGCATCTGTGCCAGCTTCTGGAATTCCCCCTGCGTCGAAGGCCAGTTCACGCCGCCCCCTCGGTCGGCGCGTAGCAGCCTTCATAGGTGAGCGGCGGATCTTCTGCCTTGAACTCCTCGATCAGCGCCGACGCGGCCCTAATCCCTGGCTTAGACTTGCCGGCCTTCCAGCACCAGACCGCATACCGACTCAATCCGGTCGCCGCGCGTGCCCTGGCCACGTTCTTGCTGGTGGAAAGAATCCTTTGCAGCTGCGTCAGCGGAGCGTCCAATGTGGTGTCCTTGCGTTTTGAGTGTTGCATTAGTTGAAACCCTTTATGCACCAGAGGGTGCCCTGAGTGTTGGGTCAGCAGCCATAGATTGCGGAATGTTGGTTGGCGAACCTGTTGGGATGAAACGACCCAGTGTTTATCCCTACAAAATCACCGAGCCGCCGGGCGCTAACGTCTATCGCCTGCGCAACGACAAGCAGTGGAGCCAGCGCGAACTGGCCGACCGCTGCCAGTGCGACTGGACCTCCATCTCGCGCCTGGAGAACAACCAGAGCTGGTCGCGTGACTTGCTGGAGCGCATCGCAAAAACGTTTGGAATCAACGTCAGCGACCTGTTTACCCCACCGGAGCTGGCGCAGATTTACACGCTGTCCGAGCCACGCCGGAATGCGATCCTGTCCATGCTGGCAGACGCCGTAGCCGCGCAAAAAGCCGAAGACCAGGCCGCCAAGCGCTAGGCCCGGCCGCTCCTCTTCACTCACCCCGAAGCCGCTGAAAATCCCCTGAAAGAACCGGGATTTAGCGGCAAGCGACCTTAGTGTTGTAATCATTGCAACGCTCACCCCGGCTTGACGTCCCTGAAATCCTTTCATAGTGTTGAATCAGTTTCAACACAAAGGACAGGGAGAGTTGAGGTGAATACAAGCATCCGCACGCTCAAGCTGGGGAGCACCGAGACGCTCAGCTGGGATCAACTGATCTCCGCCGAAGTCGATCGCATCGACGAAACGCCGATGCTGCGCCTGAAGGTCAGTGGCAAGCAGACAACTGAAAGCGCGGCCGCCGCGCTCGGCGAAGTCATCCACCTTGCCGGCTGGACCTTCCATACCCTCAACGTGCTCCGCGATGCGCAGGGCCGTATCGAAGCGGTCACCGTCCAGGCGACCCGGCCATGACCGGCCAGATCACGGACGGCGCCCAGGCCGCCCTTACCTTCCTGGAATCCATCGCCGGGGTCGATCACGACCTGACCTGGTGGGTGGAATTCCTCGCCGCGATCTCGGGCAGCGTCGCCATCGGCGCCGGCCCCGGCTACCTCCCGCGCGTGTTGCGCGAGCTGGCCGCCGACATCGAAGCCATCGAGACGGAAGGCGCACCCCACCAAGCGCTGACGCGAGGCCGGCTCCAGTGACCCGCCCCACCTACATCGGCGGCCTCGTCGTGGACACCGACAGCCAATTCATCGCAGCGCACGTCGCGACCAAGGCCCACACGCCTTACGGCGCGCGAGGCGTCGTTGCCGTCGGCGGCCAGCTGGTCCGCTGGGCCACCGTCCACGAGTTCAACAAGCAAGGCGGGTTCACGCCGCCATCCATTTCGCCTGAAAAACGGAGTTCCACCCATGTCTAAAGCCAAGCCCGCTCCAGCCCCGGAGACGATGTCGCGCATCCCGCTGCACCTGATCGCGCCCGATCCCAAGCAGGACCGCAAGCACTTCGACGAGGAGGAGATGGCCAACCTCGCCGACTCCATCCGCGAGCAGGGCGTCATCCAGCCCATCCTGGTTCGCCCCTCGTCGCCGGGCCGCTTCGAGATCATCGCC
>SXNB01000260.1 GCA_005777205.1 Burkholderiales bacterium
ACCATCGAGGCCATCGCGCACGCCAAGGCCGCCGGCGTGCCGCTGGTAGTGGCGATCAACAAGATTGACAAGCACGACGCGAACCCGGAGAAGGTGCGCCAGGACCTGCTCGCCAACGGCGTCGTGCCGGAGGATCTCGGCGGCGAATCGCCGGTGGTCCCGGTATCGGCGAAGACCGGCCAGGGCGTGGACGAGTTGCTGGAGCAGATCCTGCTCCAAGCTGAAGTGAAGGAACTCAAGGCGCAGGTAGACGCGCCTGCCAAGGGCGTGGTGATCGAGGCACGGCTGGACAAGGGCCGTGGCCCGGTGGCGACGCTGCTGGTGCAGTCGGGCACGCTGCGGCGCGGCGACGTCATCGTTGCCGGCGCAGTTCACGGCCGCGTGCGCGCCATGCTGGACGAGAACGGCAAGCCGGTGCAGAGCGCCGGCCCGTCGATCCCGGTCGAGGTGCAGGGCCTGTCCGACGTGCCGCGCGCGGGCGAGGAGATGGTGGCGCTCGCTGACGAGCGCAAGGCGCGCGAGGTGGCGATGTTCCGCGCTGGCAAGTATCGCGACGTCAAGCTTTCCAAGCAGCAGGCCGCCAAGCTGGAGCACATGATGGCGACCATGGGCGAGGAGGGTAAGAAGACCCTGGCGCTGCTCATCAAGTCCGACGTGCAGGGCTCGCAGGAGGCGCTGGCGCACGCGCTGACGCGCCTGTCCACGGAAGAAGTGAAGGTCAGCGTGGTCCATGCCGGCGTCGGCGGCATCACCGAGTCGGATGTCAATCTCGCGATGGCCTCGCGCGCCGTGATCATCGGCTTTAATACCCGGGCCGACGCCACCGCGAGGAAGCTCATCGAATCCTCCAGCGTGGACGTGCGCTATTACAACGTCATCTACGACGCGGTCGAGGAAGTGAAAGGCGCGCTGACCGGCATGCTGGCGCCGGAACGCAGGGAAAGCATCATCGGCACGGTCGAGATTCGCCAGGTGTTCCGCATCTCCAAGGTGGGCACCGTCGCCGGCTGCTACGTGACCGAGGGCCTGGTCAAGCGCGGCGCCCTGGTCCGGGTACTGCGCGACAGCGTGGTGATCCACACCGGGGACATCGACGCGCTGAAGCGCTTCAAGGACGATGTGCGCGAGGTCAAGTCAGGCTTCGAGTGCGGTCTGGGGCTAAAGAACTACCAGGACCTCAAGGAAGGCGATCTGCTCGAGGTGTTCGAAGTCCTCGAAATCGCCCGGACGCTCTAGGCCGGCGATGGCGCGGCGCTCGGGCAGGGCGCGCAAGGTCGGCGACCAGGTCCAGCGCGAACTCTCCGAGATTCTCGCTCGTGAACTGCGCGACCCGCGCGTGGGCATGGTGACGCTGACCGGCGTCGACATGTCGCCGGACTGCACCCACGCGGTGATCCACTTTACCTGCCTGGACGAAACGCACGCCGCCGCGGCGACCGAGGGACTGGCACGCGCCAGCGGCTTCCTTAGAACGCAGCTCGCGCAGCGCATCAAGATCTACTCCGCCCCTACGCTGCGCTTCGTCTACGACGAGTCAGTGGCGCGCGGCGACCGCATCTCCCGCCTCATCGACAGCGTGCGGAGCAAAGACTGACCGGGGACACGAGGCTGCGCCGGCCGGGCCGGGCGCTGGACGGCGTGCTCCTGCTCGACAAGCCCTCGGGCATCTCGTCCAACACCGCGTTGCAGGAGGCGAAGCGGCTGCTGGGCGCGGCCAAGGCCGGCCATGGCGGGACCCTCGACCCACTCGCCTCCGGGCTGCTGCCCCTGCTGTTCGGGGAAGCCACAAAGTTCGCCCGCTTCGGCCTTGATTCAGACAAGACCTACCTTGCCTCGGTGCGCCTGGGCGTGCGCACCACGACCGGAGATGCCGAGGGCGAAGTGCTGGAACGGGGGCCGGTGGACGTGGACGAGGCGCGCCTGATTGCGGCGCTTGGGGGCTTTCGCGGCACGATCCGGCAGGTGCCGCCGATGTACTCGGCCCTAAAGCGCGGCGGGCGGCCCCTCTACGAACTGGCTCGCGCCGGGCGGACGGTCGATCGCGACGCACGTGAAGTGACCATCCACGAGCTCGTGCTGACGGGCCTTGAGCGCGACCTGGTACGCCTGCTGGTTCGCTGCAGCAAGGGCACCTACGTCCGCCAGCTGGCCGAGGACCTCGGCGCCGCACTGGGGACCGTGGCGCACCTTGATGGGTTGCGCCGCACGGCAGCCGGGCACTACACGCTGCAGCAGGCAGTGGGCCTGGATCGGTTCCGTGCCCTGGACGAGGCCGGCCGGGAGGCCTGCATGCTCCCGGCGGAGAGTTTGCTCGCAGCGCTGCCGGCCGCGGGCCTGGGGCCGGAGGAGTCGATGCGCTTCATCCGGGGGCAGGCCGTGGGGGCCGGCGCGGTGCCGCCAGGGGCCTGCAGGGTCCTGGGCGCGGAAGGTACGCTCATAGGGGTAGGGGAGGCCGACGCGGATGGAAAGCTGCGTCCCGTCAGGCTGTTGTCGCAACGCCGTGATGCGGGTGCAACCGGCTGAAATACCAAGAAAAACTTGTAATCAGGGGCCGTTCTGGGATAAGATTTCCGCCTCACCAAACGAGCCTAGAGAGACGAAGATGAGTTTGCAGGTCGCCCAAAAGGCGCAGGTCGTCAAACAGTACCAGCGCGCCGGAAACGACACCGGGTCGCCCGAAGTCCAGGTCGCTCTGCTCACCGAGCGCATCAACGGCCTCACCGAACACTTCAAGACCAATGTGAAGGATTTCCATTCGCGTCGCGGCCTGCTCATGCTGGTCAGCCAGCGCCGCAAGCTGCTGGATTACCTTAAGCGCAAGAACGCGGACAAGTACCGCTCGGTGATCGAGCGCCTTGGCCTGCGCAAGTAAGTCCCCCGCCGTTTTCCGAATGCGGTAGCGAAAGCGCTCATCTCACGATGAGCGCTTGCCGCCCACCCTCGCACACAACAAAGCGCACATAGAGGACATCCCTTGAGCCCAATCAAGAAGACTTTCACCCTCGGCACGCAGCAGGTGACCCTGGAAACCGGCGAGATCGCTCGCCAGGCGCACGGCGCCGTGATCTGCACCGTGGATGACACCGTCGTGCTCGCGGCGGTAACCGCCTCCAAGTCGGCCAAGCCCGGGCAGAGCTTCTTTCCGCTCACGGTGGACTACGCCGAGAAGACCTATGCCGCGGGCAAGATTCCCGGCGGCTTCTTCAAACGTGAGGGACGCCCGAGCGAGAAGGAAATCCTGACCGCGCGCCTGATCGTCCGGCCGATCCGGCCCCTGGTCCCGGACGGCTTGTACCACGACGTGCAGGTCGTGGCGCAGGTGCTGTCGCTCAACCCTGAGGTGGACGCCGACATTCCGGCGATGATCGCGGTGTCCGCGGCCATGACGTTGTCCGGCGTGCCGTTCAGCGGTCCGATCGGCGCAGTCCGCGTCGGCTATCTGGACGGCCAGTACGTGATTAACCCGACCCTGTCGCAGCTCAAGGAATCCCAGCTCAACCTGGTGGTCGCCGGTACGGCGCAGGGCGTGCTGATGGTCGAGTCGGAGGCGCTGGAATTGCCCGAGGACGTGATGCTCGGCGCCGTGGTCCACGGCCACGAGCAGATGCAAGCCGCAATTACCGCGATCGAAGAACTGGCCGAAGTAGCCGGCAAGCCCGCCTGGGACTGGAAAGCCCCGGCACGGGACGAGGCGTTGGCGGCAATTATTGCCGCTAAGTTCGAAGGCGAGCTGCGCCAAGCCTTCGACATCCGCCAGAAGGGCACGCGGCAGGAAACGCTTAAGGCGATCTCCAAGCGCGTGCACGAGGCCTGCGGGGTCGGGTCGGACGGCGGCGCCGACGCCAACACGGTGAACGACCTGTGCTTCGCGATCGAGTCGAAGATCGTGCGCAACAAGATCCTCGATGGCGAGCCCCGCATCGACGGCCGCGACACGCGCACGGTGCGGCCGATCTCCATCCGTACCGGCGTATTGCCCCGCACCCACGGCTCGGCGCTG
>SXNB01000036.1 GCA_005777205.1 Burkholderiales bacterium
AGGGCGTGGTGCTGTCGCACGCCAACCTGATGGCCAACGTGCGCGCCATGGGCGCAGCGGTGAACGCTAACCCGGGGGACGTATTCGTCAGCTGGCTGCCGCTGGACCACGACCTGGGCCTGATCGGCGCCAACTTCGCGTCCCTCGTCCTCGGCTTCCCGACGGTGCTGATGTCGCCGCTCGCCTTCCTGTCGCGCCCGGCGAGCTGGATGCGCGCCATCCACCGCCACCGCGGCACTATGTCCGGCGGCCCGAACTTCGCCTTCGAGCTGTGCCTGCGACGCATCCAGAACGAGGACATGGAAGGCCTGGACCTGTCCACCTGGCGCTTCGCCTTCAACGCCGCCGAGCCAGTGAGCCCGGACACCATCATCCAGTTTGAGCAACGCTTCTCGAAGTGGGGCCTGCGCAAGAACTGCCTGTCGCCCTCCTACGGCCTGGCCGAATCGTCGGTTGGCGTGGCGATCACGGTGCCGGGCACGCCCTGGCGCGCGGATCGCCTGGACCGGGAACGCTTCACGACCACGGGAGAAGCCGTGGAGGGGACGCCCGCGGATCCTTCACCGCTCATCGTCATCGGTTGCGGCACGCCGATTCCGGGACACGACATCCGTGTCGTGGACTCGGCCGGGCTGGAACTGCCCGACCGGCAGGAGGGCCTGCTGCAGTTCCGTGGCCCCTCCTCCACCTCCGGCTATTACCGTAACCCGGAGGCGACCACGACCCTGTTCGGCAGCGGCGAGTGGGTAAATACCGGCGATCGCGCCTACCTCTCCAACGGCACGCTGTTCCTCACCGGCCGCGAGAAGGACATCATCATTCGCGGCGGGCGTAACATCAGCCCCTACGAGCTGGAGCAGGCGGTGGGCGACCTGGCCGGCGTGCGCCGCGGCTGCGTCGCGGTGTTCGGCAGCCGGGATGCAGCCACCGGCACCGAGCGCGTGGTGGTGCTGGCGGAAATGAAGGACAGGGACCTTTCGCGCCATGATGCCCTCAAGCGCATGATCAACGACCTCGCGGTCAGCCTGATCGGCGCGCCGGCGGACGACATCGTGCTCGCGCCCCCGGCCACGGTGCCCAAGACCTCCAGCGGCAAGATCCGCCGCGTCGCCGCACGCGAGTTCTACGAGCGCGGCCCGCTGGCGTTGGTGGGTGGCGCGGTGTGGCTGCAGTTCGTGCGCCTGATGCTGGCCGGGGCAATGCCTCAGCTGCGCCGCGGCGTTCGCGCCTTAGGTGGCCTGCTGTTCTCGCTACGCGCCTACCTGGTGTTCGCGCTTCTGTTCCCGTTCGCGTTCCTCGCCACGCTGTTCGCCTCCGTTCCCGCTTGCTGGACGGTTGGCGGCTTTGTGTCGCGCTGGTTCTTCCGGCTCTCGGGCATCCCGATCGCCGCGCGCGGGCTAGAGAACCTGCCGCGGGACAAAGCCGTGGTGCTGGCGGTAAACCACAGCAGCTATCTCGACCCGCTGCTGCTGCTCGCGCTGCTGGAGCACCGTGGCTACGCCTTTGTCGCCAAGCACGAGTTTCAGGACAACTGGGTGATGTACCGGCTGCTGGCCGGCTTCGGCTCCCGCTTCGTCGAGCGCTTCGACGTCGCGAAAAGCAGCGAGCACGCCAACGAACTCGCGCAGGCCGCCAAAGCCGGCACCTCGCTCATCGTGTACCCCGAGGGCACGCTCACGCGCAACACCGGCCTGATGGCCTTCCGGGCCGGTGCTTTCCAGGCCGCGGCGCAGGCTGGCATCCCGGTGGTGCCCATCGGGGTGCGCGGCTTGCGCTCGGTGCTGCGCGACGGCACCTGGTACCTGCGCAAGGCGGCGATAACAGTGCACGTCGGCGCGCCGATCTCGCCGCAAGGCACGGATTGGGCGGCGGCGGTCGCGCTGCGCGACCAGGTGCGCGCGGACATCCTGAAGCATTGCGGCGAACCGGACCTCGTCGACCCGGGCACCCCGCCCGAGGCCTGAGCCGCGCCAGGACGCGGCAATTGGTCCAGCAGACCGCGACCAGCAATACCGCCACTCAGGCGCCAGGCCGAGAACCAGTAGTCCGCCCGCGGCGAGAACGACCCAGGTCGCGCTGGTAGGCCGCCTTCATTCCTCCTTCATCACCTCGCTCGCCCGCTTCGGATAGATGATGGCCTCGGCGAAGCGGTACATGCTCTCGAGCTCGGCCTCGCTCCGATAAGCCGGCGTGGTCCCGCCTGACTGCGCCAGCAGTTCGGCCTGGATGTTGCGCCGAACCTCCGCGGTCAGCGTGTTGAGGCGGTGGTAGGCCTCCGACAGGTTCCGACCCATCGAGGTGATGCCGTGCCCCACGAGCACCACCGTGTTGGTGCCCTGGATGAAGTCCTTCACCCCGCTCACGTCCGCCTCCACGTCCACGTGGCCTGGCACGTAATGCACCGGCTTGCCCAGCACGTAGGGCGGGTCCAGCGACAGCATCCTTACCTCGGTGAAGGCGCCGGAGCCGAGGAACGCGATCATGGCGTCGTCGTGGACGTGGATGGTGGCGTGGATGTCCGGCCGCAGCCGCAGGATCTCGCGCGACAGGTTATGGCCGATGCTGGTTATGCGATCCCCGAGCAGAACCCGGCTGGTCGGGATGTCGGTGATGACGATGTTCTCCAGCGCCATCTCCTCCAGCGACAGCTCGGCGTGCTTGGTGTAGGCGAGGCCGTGGGGGTAATCCGGATGGGGAGCGCGCACCACGATGTTGCCCAGCGTGTTGTGCACGTAGCCTCGCGCGCACAGCCTGCGGGCGTACTGCAGGATCTGCTGCCCGATCGCGGGATCGAACGCGACGGCGACGGTCATCGGGCGAAGTCCTTGCGCTCCAGCAGCAAGGACGCCGCGAAGCCGAACACCAGCCCCCAGAACGCGGCGCCGATGCCAAGGATAGGCACGTCGGCGACCGTGACCAGGAAGGTCACCAGCGCGCCGAGGGTGAACTTGCCGCCGAAGGAGACGCTGAACGCGGTCTGCAGCACGCGCAGCATCGCCAGGCCCGCGAGCGCGGCGATGAACGCCTGGGGCGTGGCGAGCAGCAGCCGGGTGAAGAACGGCGACAGCGCGCCGAAAGCCAGCGCCAAGATGCCCACGCAGATGCCGGCGGTGTAGTGGAGATGCTTCTCCCCGCTCGCGGAGATGATGGCGTTCACCGGCCCGGTGAGGCAGGTCGACACCGTGCCCACCAAGCCCGCCAGCAGCGACCAGGCGCCGCAGGCTGCGGCGATCGCGTTCACCGGCGGCTTGTGGCCGGCGGCCGTGAGCACCGCGACGCCCTGCCCGTTCTGCACCACCAGCGCCGTGCTCGCGAGCGGCACCACCAGCTCCACCATCGCCTGCCAGGAAAACGCCGGCGCGTATAGATTGGGCGAGGCGAAGCCGAACAGCGCGCCGCTGCCGGGGTTGAACTTCCCCAGGACGGCGACCGCGATGCCGCCCACGGCGAGCGCGCCGATCAGGGGAGGCACGCGCCGGCCCGCCGCCTGCCACACGCCGAGGACGAGGAACGCAGCCACCATCGGCGCCGCGACCAGGAACTCATCGCGCATTGCGTAGACCAGGTCCAGGCCGAACTTCAGGAACACGCCCGCGACCATGCCCATCACGTTCGGCATCGGCACCGCTTCCATGGCGCGGCGCACCCAACCCGAGAGGCCGAGCACCAGCATCAGCACGCCGGTGGCGAGATAGGCGCCGATCACCTCCTGGAACGAGAGATGGACTAGCGCCGGCCCGACCAGCACCGCCCCGGGAATGGACCAGAAGAACACCAGGGGCTGGCGATAGAGTGTGCAAAAAGCGATGCTGAGCAGGCCGTTGACGAAGAACGAGCCGAAGATCCAGGAGGCGAGGTCGGACTCGGTCAACCCGCCGCGTGCACCGACGGCAAGGATCACCGCCACCGGGCCGGAGGCGGCGAAGATGAACGCGACCAGCGCGCTTGCGGCGGTGGCGCCGCTGAAGTCGGCGGCGAACTGGCGCGGGGTGGCGGGTGGAAGTTCCGGCTTCTCGAGATTCAGCGAGGTCTTACCTCAGCGCCGATTTCAGCAGCCTTCCCATCTCGGAAGGGTTCTTCGTCACCTTGATGCCGCAGGACGCCATCACGGCGAGCTTCTCCTGCGCCGCCCCCACGGCGTC
>SXNB01000261.1 GCA_005777205.1 Burkholderiales bacterium
CGCCGCGTTTGAGTTGCCTGTGCTCTTGGTGCCCTGACTCTAGCAGGCTGCTAGCGGCTCCGCGCATCGCACAACGCGACGATGCCGACGTGTTTCGCGCCCTCGAGTCGAAGGAGATCTGCGCAGGCCGTGGCCAGACTCGTGGAACAGCGTGATCACGTCGTCGTGCGAGAACAGGGCGGGCTTGCCGCCCACCGGGCGGGAGAAGTTGCAGTTGAGGTAGGCCACCGGGGTCTGGATGCCAGCGGCCTTGCGGCGACGGCCGATGGCGTCGTCCATCCAGGCGCCGCCGCGCTTGGTGTCGCGCGCATAGAGGTCGGTATAGAACTGCCCCACCCGTGCACCATCCCTGTCGCGCGCCTCCCAGAAACGCACGTCCTCGTGCCAGGTCGGCGCCTCCGTCTCGGCGATCTTCAGGCCGAAGATGGATTCGACAACCCGGAACAGCCCCGTCAGCGCCCGCTCCTCCGGGAAGTACTGCTTCAACTCTTGGTCGGAAAAGGAATAGCGCTTCGCGCGCAGCTTCTCCGAGGCGAAAGCCACGTCCCAGGACTGCAGCTCGGCAATACCCAGTTCATCGCGCGCGAACGTGCGCAGCTCCGCGGCGTCCTTCTCGGCGAAGGGCCGCGCGCGCCTTGCAAGGTCGCGCAGGAACGACAGGACCTCGGCCGGCGACTGCGCCATCTTCGGTACCAGTGACACGTCCGCGTGGCTCGCGTAGCCCAGCAGGCGCGCCGCCTCGCGCCGCAGCGACAGGATGCGCGTGATGAGCGCGGTGTTGTCCCATTCCGGCTTGCCGAACTCCGAGGCGCGCGTGGCGCTGGCGCGGTACAGCGTCTCGCGCAGGGCGCGGTCCCCGGCGTACTGCAGCACCGGGAAGTAGGAAGGCATGTGGAGCGTGAACTTCCAGCCCTTGCGGCCACCCTTCTGCGCCGCCTCCCGCGCCGCCTGCAGCACGTCGGTCGGGATTCCGGCAAGCCCCTTCTCGTCCTCGACGACGAGGGCCCAGTCATTGGTGGCGTCGAGCAGGTTCTCGGAGAATTTCGCGCCCAGCTTTGCCAGCTCCTCCTGGATCGCGGCGAAGCGCGGCTTCTTCGCCGCGTCCAGTTCTGCGCCGGAGAGCTTGAAGTCGCGCAGCGCGTTGTCGACCGCGCGCCGGCGCGCTGCGGTGAGGCCGGCGTAGGCCGGCGAGGTCTTCAAGTCGCGGTATTTCGCGAACAGCTTCAGGTTCTGGCCGAGTTCGGTCCAGAACTGGGAGATCTTCGGCAGGCTGGCGTTGTAGGCCTCGCGCAGGGGAGGTGTGTCCAGGACGCCGTGCAGGTGCGAGACCTGGCCCCAGGCGCGGCCAAGGCGCTCATGCGCGTCTTCAAGGGGCGAGACAAACGCCTCCCAGCTTGGCGCCGCCGACTCCGCGACGGCGACGGCAGCGCGCGCCTGCGCGAGCAGTTCGTCCACCGCCGGCGAAACGTGCTCTGGCCGGAGCTCCGCGAACCGGGGCAGCCCGGAGAAGTCGAGCAGGGGATTGCAGGAGGGATTCAAGGTGCTTTCAGCCAAGTGATTGCTCCGCCGCCTTTACAGTGTTCACCAGCAGTATGGCCACGGTCATCGGGCCGACGCCGCCTGGCACCGGCGTGATCCAGCCGGCGACGTCCTTCACCGTGTCGAAATCCACGTCGCCGACCAGTTTGCCGTCTACGCTGCGGTTGATGCCCACATCGATGACGCAGGCCCCCGATTTGACCATGTCCGCGGTAATGAGTTTCGCCCGCCCGACCGCCGCCACGAGGATATCCGCCTGGCGCGTCACGGCGGCGAGATCAGGGGTCCTCGAGTGGCAGATGGTGACGGTGGCGTCCTTTTGCAAGAGCAGCAGCGCCGCGGGCTTGCCGACAACGGTGGAGCGGCCGACGATCACCGCATGGCGGCCGGCGAGGGGCACGCCGGCATGCTCGAGCAGCGCCATCACGCCGGCAGGTGTGCCGGGCACGAAGCCCGGGCGCCCCTGCACCAGTGCGCCAAGGCTTTCGGCGTGGAAGCCGTCAGCGTCCTTGGCCGGGGCGATCGCCGCCAGCACCCGGCTGGCGTTCACCTTTCCCGGCAGCGGCAACTGCACCAGGACGCCGTGGATCCGCGGATCGGCATTCAGTTTCGCAATGCGTTGCAGCAGCTCGCCCTCGGACACCCGCTCCGGAAACTCGTGCACCTCGGAGTGCACGCCGGTGTCCTCGCAGGCGCGCACCTTGTTGCGCACGTAGACGCGGGAGGCGGGATCGGTGCCGGCGAGGATCGCGGCGAGGCCGGGACGCACGCCGCGCGCGGCCAGCGCGGCGACCTTTGTTCGCAGCGCGGCGCGCACGGATTCGGCGAGCGCTTTTCCATCGATGATCTGGGCGGGCATGGCATACTATAAATCACCCTGATTCGAACAAGCCCGGGCGAATTCCTGGACCATTTGCCCTTGCCGGAGGAAGCCATGTCAGCCGCATTTGACGACACCCGACAGCAGCCTGCGGCCAACGATTCCGACAGCCTCGAGACGGGCGAATGGCTCGAGGCCCTAGAGGCGGTCATCGAGCGCGAAGGCCCGGAGCGCGCGCAATTTCTGATCGAGAGGCTGACTGAAAAAGCGCGTACCACCGGCGTCACGCTGCCCTACACCCCTTACACGCCTTACGTAAACACCATCCCGACACACATGGAGGAGCGCTCGCCGGGCGACCCCGCGCTTGAGGAGCGCATCCGCTCGTACTGCCGCTGGAACGCAATGGTGATGGTGGCGCGCGCCAACAAGAACGACGACGAACTGGGCGGCCACATCGCCAGTTTCGCCTCGTTGGGTACGCTGTTCGGCGTCGGCCAGAACCACTTCTGGCACGCCCCGCACGAGGGGCACGGCGGCGATCTGGTCTATTTCCAGGGGCACTCTTCCCCAGGAGTGTACGCACGCGCGCTGCTCGAGGGCCGCCTCAGCGAGGCGCGGCTA
>SXNB01000262.1 GCA_005777205.1 Burkholderiales bacterium
CCGCAGCAGATACTTCTCGGTGACCATTTCCAGAATCGGACCGACATTCTGAGCCATTCCGCCATGTGCCAGCACAAGACTGTTCTGCAGACGCTGTCGTGTTTCGTCGGAAACTTCCGCGCGGGAAAACACGTGGTGCCGCGGCATGAGCCGGCCACGACTGATCCCATACTCGGGGTCGTCCGCTGTGGCAGCAGCACCAGGTCGTCCAGTTCCGCGTTTGGAAACGCGATTGGACCCTTGACGAGGTCGTTCCAGCCCACCGACCCCTCCCCGGGGGTGCGAAAGCGAATCACCGGCGGCCGGTCGGCGGGCGGCACCAGTCCCAGCGCCTGCGCGCGCTCCGGGCGCCCGCGGCCGTCGTAGCGGGGCTTGAGACCCTTCTCCACCTGATCCTTTCTCAGCGCCTCCAGCTCCCCGCGCGTCATCCAGCACGGATAAGCGTGACCGGCGGCGACCAGTTGATCGGCCAATGCCTTGTAGCGGTCCAGACGCTTCATCTGGAAGAACGGTCCCTCGTCCCAGTCGAGGCCCAGCCACCGCAGGCTCTCCAGGATTGCGTTCACCGACGCCTCGGTGGAGCGTTCGAGGTCGGTGTCCTCGATGCGCAGCACGAACTGGCCGCCCAGCTTGCGCGCCCAAGCCCAGGAAAAGAGCGCGGTGCGCGCGCCCCCGATATGAAGGAAACCCGTGGGGCTGGGCGCAAAGCGGGTGCGGACGGTCGATGCGGTGCTCATTAGTGCTACGATTTTCTCATGGGCAACGCGGTCCCGACGAGGGTGCACCAACCCGGCAGCATGCCGGGCTACACCCTGCCCGAGTACCCGTACCGCAGGCCACCGGAGGTCGAGCGCGGCACCACCGGCGCCTACCCTATGATCGTCGTGGGCGCGGGCCTGGGCGGCCTCAGCGCGGCGCTGGAGCTGGGCAGCCGGGGCATCCGCACCATTGTGCTGGACGAAGACAACAGCGTCGGCGCCGACGGCCTGTCCTCGCGCGGCATCTGCTACGCCAAGCGCTCGCTGGAGATTCTCGACCGCTTCAGCGTCGCCGAGCGCGTACGCGCGAAAGGCGTGACCTGGAACGAAGGCGACGTGTTCCGCGGCCGCGAGCGCCTGTACCGCTTCAACCTGCAGCCCGAGACCGACCAGAAGTTCCCCGCGTTCGTCAATCTGCAGCAGTTCTACGTCGAGCAGTACCTGGTCGAGCGCCTGCAGCAGATGCCCGAGGTGGACCTGCGCTGGAAGAACCGTGTGAGCTCGGTGCGCCAGGATGCCGACGGCGTCTACGTCACGGTGCAGACGCCCGAAGGCAAGTATTCCTGCAAGGCGCGCTACCTGGTCGCGGCTGACGGCGGCCACAGCGTGATTCGCGAGAAACTGCGCGTGCGCGACGCCGCCCACGCGCTGCTCGAGGACCACTGGTGCATCGCCGACGTGCGCCTGTCGAAGAAGGAAACGGCGGTGCGCAAGGCGTTCCTCGACAGCGAATTGAACCAAGGCGGCGCCATCTGGCACCACCAAATGGCCGACGGAGTGTGGCGCACCGACTGGCAGATATCGCAGTACAAGCGTCCCGACCTGGAGGCCACGCCGCAGAGAGCAAGGAAACGCCTGCAGAAACTGCTGGGCCCCAAGGTGAAGTTCGAGCTGGTATGGGTCGGGCCGTGGCGCTTCCGCGCGCGCTATGTCGCGAAGATGCTCCACGGCCGCGTGCTGCTCCTGGGCGATGCCGCCGCCCAGCACTCGCCCTTTGGCGCCCGTGGCGGAAACCGCGCCATCCAGGACGCCAACAACCTGGGCTGGAAGCTGGCGCTGGTGCTGGAGGGCAAGGCGCACCCGGACCTGCTCGCCACTTACCATGACGAACGCCACCGCGCCGCGCGCGAGGCGGTGGAGATCTCCACCCGCAGCGCCTGCTTCATTGGCCCGGAGAACCCGAACCAGCGCGTGTTCCGCGACGCCATGCTGGACCTAGCGCAAATGGATGAGCGCATGCGCTCGCTGGTGAACGTGGGGCGGCTGTCCGCCGCCTGCGATTACTGGGATTCACCCATCAACACCGGCGATGGTGGCATCGACGCGCCTCTCTCAGCGCCGGGTTGCGCCGCGCCCGATGGCCGGCTAGGCAAGGGCTACCTCGTCGACCAGCTCCGGGGCGAATTCACGACGCTGCTGTTCGGCGACGGCGCCGGCGCTATCCCGCGCCAGGGCAATGAGGCGCTATGGGGGCGCTACGGCGTGCCCGCCGAGGGCGCCACCTACGTCATCCGGCCCGACGGCCACGTGCTTGCGCGCTGCCGCGGCGTGGACCCGGCGTTCGCGCAGCGAGCCATCAAAGCCGCGCTGCAGTACCGCGCCGCGGAACAGCGCACAGTGGCCGCGGCACCCTCCACCATCCACGATCGCGACCGCCTGTACGAGGAGTTCGAGGCTAGCCTTCAGGGCGTCCCGGCGAAAGATCGCGAGCGCGCGCTCGCCCGCATTGCCGTCGCCCTCGCCAACCGCCTGACCCCAGACGACGCCGCCGAAGCCATCCGCTCCGTCCGCCGCAAGCGCACCCCCCGCGCCCTCTAGTCGGTGCCGCCTTCGACGGCGAAGCGCTGCGCGCGCCAGCGCAGCATGCCGCCAGCCAGGTTGGCAATTTTCGTCAGGCCTGCCCTGCGCAGCAGTACGGTGGCCTGCGCCGAGCGCGCGCCGGAGCGGCACACTGCGACCACTGGCTTGTCGCCGTCCAGTTCCTTGACCCTTGCCATGAGCGCGCCCAGCGGCACCAGCTTTGCGCTGCGGATGTGGCCGAGCACCCCGGAGAACTCGTCGGGCTCGCGCACGTCCAGCACTTGCACGCGCTCCAGGTTTTCCTCGAGCCAGCCGGGCTGCACTTCCCAGATGCCTGCGAAGGTGTAGGAAAGCGGCGCCCAGTCCTGCTCCTCGCCCGCGGGCGCCGCCTGCTCGGGGCGCCCGCAGCGCAGGTTGGCCGGCACCGCGACGTCGATCTGCTTGGGATGCGGCAGGCCGAGGTGCGTCATGTAGCCGACGAAGTCGTCCTCAACGATGCCTTCGCCCAGGCGGGGATTGAAGCGCTTCTCCTCGCCGACGCTGGAGGCGGTCAGGCCGCGATAGTCGTGCCCCGGGTACAGCACGCAGCCATCCGGCAGCGGAAATACCTGCTCGCGCACCGAGCGGAACAGCGTGCGCGCATCACCCTGCTGGAAATCGGTACGGCCGCAGCCGCGGATGAGCAGCGCGTCGCCGGTGAAGGCCATCGACCGGTCATCCAGCACGTAGGTGGTGCAGCCTGCGGTGTGGCCCGGCGTGGCGCGCGCCTCTAGCCAGCGGCGGCCGAATTCGATCCGCTCGCCCGCCGCGAGGTAGCGGTCCGCGCCTTCGGCGCCGCTGCTCGCGCTCAGCGCGATTTTTACGCCCAGGCGCTCGCGATGCAGCCAGGCGGCGGTGACGTGGTCCGCATGCACATGGGTCTCGATCGTCCACGCCAGCGCCAGGCCCAGTTCTGCGACCAGCGCCGCGTCGCGCTGCGCCTGCTCGAACACCGGGTCGATCAGAACCGCCTCGCGCGTGGCAAAATCCGCCAGCAGGTAGGTGTAGGTGGACGATTGCGGATCGAACAACTGACGAAAGATCACATGCACGACTTTACCCCCGTTCCCGCGCTCATCGGCGGCGCGCTCATAGGCCTGGCCAGCGTCTGGCTGCTCGCGGCCAACGGCCGCATCGCCGGCGTAAGCAATATTCTGCACGGCCTGTTCGAACAGCCGGTCCCGGCCTGGCGCGCGTGGTTCATCGGCGGGCTGCTGGTCGCGGGCGTGGCCTGGCAGTTTGCGACAGGGCCGGTGCCGCTACGCGAGGGTTTCCCGCTCGGCTGGGCGGCGGCGGCCGGACTGCTGGTGGGCTTCGGCACACGCTTGGGCAGCGGCTGTACCAGCGGCCATGGTGTATGCGGCCTCGGACGGCTTTCGGCGCGCTCGCTGGTCGCAGTTGCAACATTCATGGCGACCGGCGCAATCGCGGTCTACCTCATGCGGCACGTACTGAAAGTGGCGTCATGATGAAGCAGCTTGCCGCCGGCGCGGCCGGACTGGTCTTCGGTATCGGACTCTGGGTATCCGGCATGGCCGACCCGCGCAAGGTGATCGGGTTCCTCGACGTGACCGGAGCCTGGGACGCCAGCCTCGCGTTAGTCATGGGCGGCGCGGTGGTGGCGACGCTGGCCGGGTTCCGCATCGTGAAGCAGCGCGCAAAACCGCTTTTCGACGAGCGCTTCCATCTGCCGACGCGCAAGGATATCGACCTGCCGCTGGTCGCGGGCGCCGCGCTGTTCGGCATGGGCTGGGGCATCGCGGGCTACTGCCCCGGCCCGGCGCTCACCGCGCTGGCGACGCTGTCGGCCGAAGCCCTGGTGTTCGTGGCCGCAATGGTCGCCGGGGGCCTGTTGCAGCGCGCGATCTTCAGGCCGGCGTGAACATGGGCACCGGCGGACCGCCGTCGGTGAGCTTGAAGAGCACCCGGACCTTCTGCCCGATGTGCACCGCGTCGAGGTCGCAATCGACGATGTTGGTCATCATGCTGACGCCCTCGTCCAGCGTCACGTAAGCGATGCAGTAGGGAACTGGGACGCCCCGGCGCAGCACGCTACAAGTGTAGACGGTGCCGGTGCCTTTCGCGTCACGCCACTCGGTCTTGTCTGAGAAGCAGTGCGGGCAGATGGCGCGCGGGTAGTGATGGTACTGGCCGCAGCTCGTGCAGTACTTCACCAGCAGTTTTCCGGCCGCCGCCGCATCGAAGTAGGGCTTCACCTCCGGATTCACCGCCGGCGCGGGAATTTTCCTGTCGGTCGTCATGCGCGCTCCATGATCAGGGTTGCGCTGCCGTGCCTCGTGCCCAGCTGCCCGCCGGTACCCTGCGCGAGCGCGATGCCGCAGTCCTTGACCTGCACCGCGGGATGCGCCTCACCGCGAAGCTGGCGCA
>SXNB01000263.1 GCA_005777205.1 Burkholderiales bacterium
AGTACCTGATGCGCATCATGTCGGAGAAGCTGCTGCCGTGAAGCTCGAGCCCACCGCGCTGCCCGAGGTGCTGCTCCTGGAACCCAGGGTGTACAGGGACGCGCGTGGCTGGTTCTACGAAAGCTGGAATCGGCGCGCCTTTTGGGAGGCCACCGGGGTAGACACCGATTTCGTTCAGGACAACCACTCGCGCTCGGCGCGCAACGTGCTTCGGGGCCTGCATTACCAGTTGCGCCAGCCGCAGGGCAAGCTGATCCGGGTCATCGCCGGAGAGGTGTTCGATGTCGCTGTGGACCTTCGCCGCGGCTCGCCCCGCTTTGGGCGCACCGCCTGTGTCAGGTTGGACGCGGAGTCGCGTCGCATGCTGTGGGTGCCTGCGGGCTTCGCGCACGGCTTCCTGGTCACCTCCGAGTTCGCAGAACTGCAGTACAAGGCCACTGACTACTACGCGCCGGCGCACGAGCGCACGCTGATGTGGAACGACCCGGCGCTCGGTATCGCCTGGCCCATCCAGGGCGAGCCACTCCTGGGGCAAAAGGACCGGCGCGGGACGCTATTCGAGGCGGCCGAGACCTACGATTGAGAATCCTCCTCCTCGGCAAGGGCGGGCAGGTCGGCGATGCGCTTATCGGGGCGCTGGCGCCTTTGGGACGGGTGGTCTCGACGGGCCGCGAAGCGCTGGATCTCGCGCGGCCGGATTCGATCCGGGCCACTGTGCGCCAGGCGAGGCCGGACATCATCGTCAACGCCGCCGCCTCTGCTGCGGTGGATCGTGCCGAGGTCGAGCGCGACGCCGCGTTCGCGGTGAACGCCATTGCGCCCGGCGTGCTCGGGGAGGAAGCGAGGAAGCTGGGCGCGCTCCTGGTCCACTACTCCACTGACTACGTGTACGACGGCGCAAAGTTGGGCGCGTACGTAGAGGGTGATGCGCCGGGCCCCGTTAATCTCTACGGCGAGTCCAAGCTCGCGGGCGACCATGCCATCGCCGCCAGCGGCTGCCGCCATTTCATCTTCCGCACCAGTTGGGTGTACTCGGCGCGCGGCAGCAACTTTCTGCTCACCATTCTTCGCGCCGCCCGCGAGCGTCCTGAGCTGAAGGTGGTGAACGACCAGCGCGGCGCGCCGACTTCCGCTGCCGCCATCGCCGAGGCTACCGCGAGGGCGCTTGCGAAGCCGGACGCGGCGCCGGGGATCTACCACATGAGCGCGGCGGGCGAGACCACCTGGCATGGCTTTGCTGCTGCGATCCTCGAGGCTGCAGGACTGCCCACGCCGCTGCGCGCCATCCGCAGCGAGGAGTACGTCACGGCTGCGCGGCGGCCACGCAATTCGCTGCTGGACAACGCGAAGCTGCGCGCGACCTTCGGCGTCTCGCTGCCGGACTGGCGCGCTGGACTCGCTCAAGTGATGCGCGAGTTCGCTTGACAGTCGCGTGAGCATGGTGGCAATAGAGGCGTAAAATCAAGTCTACGGATGACCCGGAACGGGATCTGACCCTGCGCTGGATCCGGACCTGGGCGCAAGCCGGGCCCGAGCTGGAGCTGATCAATCGGCGGGAACTGGAAGCGATGACAGATGCGCAGGCCAAGGCCGTGGCACTCGATCTGCTTTCCATTTCGCTTCCAACGGACCTGCCGCCGCGCCCCGAATCCGGCCTCGTGGAGCAGCAGCGCTGGTTCTCCAGATTCCATTCAAAGAAATAAATGCGGTCCTCCAGGCCGCACTGAAGGTCCCGCGCGTGCTGTCGCAGGCCGGCGAGCAGTTCTGTCTCATTGGTGGTCTTGCGGTTCAGCGCTGGGGTGAGCCCGGGGTCACGCGGGACATCGATCTGACCCTGCTGTGTCCGTTCGGCCACGAGGCCGCCGCCGCCGACCGGCTGTTTTCAGCGTTAACGCCGCGGATCGCGGGGGCGCGCGATTTCGCCTTCCGCAACCCCGTGCTGTTGCTCTGGGCCGGCGACGGGATCGTCATCGATGTGGCTCTGGGCTCGCTTCCGTTCGAAGCGCGCTGCGTGCGGCGGGCGAGCGACTGGGAGATCGCCCCCGGCGTGGTCCTGCGCATCTGCTCCGCCGAAGATCTGGTGGTGTTGTAGGCCTTCGCCGGGCGGCCGCAGGCGGCGCTGGTGGGCGAGGCCATCGGCTACCAAGGCGGCTTTGGCTACGACGCCTCGAAGCCAGACTGCACGCCGAGGAAGCTGCTAGACACCTCGCGTCTCGCCGCCCTCGGGTGGCAGCCACGGATCGGGCTGCACGAAGGCATTGCGATCTCCTACCGCGACTTCCTCGCGCGCGGGGCGGCGGCATGACGCTGTCGCCGAAGGCGGTGGCGGGGTACGACGCGCTGGTGCTGGCCACCGACCATGACGCGTTCGATTACGCGATGCTGCTCAAGCACGCGCGTCTGATCGTGGATGCGCGGGGCGCGTAACCCGTGTCGGCCCCCAACGTCATCAAGGCTTGAACGCATCCACGCCGCGGCGCGACAGGAACCTGAGCGTGCTAGAGAGGTGGTGCAGCGCGAGGCGCGCGTTGCGTCGGCTGGCGCGCCTTGCGTCGTGGATCACTTGCG
>SXNB01000264.1 GCA_005777205.1 Burkholderiales bacterium
CCATCAACCTCAAGAACATAATTCAGTACCTAACTTTTGGTCTACACGTTATGCCATCGGCCTATTCGTGATTGGTGGTGTGGCAGCCTATTTTCTCTTAACCGAGCATTTGGCCCATATCGTTGGTGTTTTACAGTCGATCAGGCCGACCAGGTTTCCGAGCACGATCCCGTTCTTGGCCCCGAGGCCGGAGCGCGGCAGGACGATCGCCGCATAGCCCGGGTCGCCAATGTGGATCGCGATCCCCGAGGGCACCAGCCGGCTCTCGCCCGGCTGCAGCGTCAGCGGCCCGTCGATGCAGGCCCGCATGTCCAGGCCGGCCGCGCCGGGGGTGGCGTACTGCGGCAGGATTTCACGGATCCTCGGATCCAGGACCTTCACGTCCAGGCGCCGCACTAGCGCGCCCTCTTCAACATCGCCGCGACGTGGGCGACCAGCTTGCGCGCCTGCTCAAGCTTGGGTCCACGGCCCAGCGGATGCCGGCCCTTTGCGTCGAACAACGTGATTGAATTGTCGTCGGCACCCATCGCGGCCTGCGCCAAGTTGGCGGCGATCAGCGGCACGCCCTTCTTCAGCCGCTTGGCGCGAGCGTGCGCCTCCACCTTCTCGGTCTCGGCGGCAAAGCCGACGCAGAAGGGCCCGCTCTTCTGCGCCGCCACCCAAGCAAGGATGTCTGGGTTCTCCTCGAACTCGAGCGCCAGCGCGCGCCCGTTCGCCTTCTTGATCTTCTGCCGCGACGAATTCTTCACCTTCCAGTCCGCGACCGCGGCGACCGAGATGAAGATGTCGCTGCCCTTCACCGCCGCCTTCACCGCCTCGAACATCTGCTGCCCGCTGCGCACGTTCACGCGCGCCACGCCCTGCGGCGCCTCCAGCGCCACCGGCCCGCTCACCAGCGTGACCTCGGCGCCCGCCTCGCGAGCCGCGCGCGCGACTGCGTAGCCCATCTTTCCGGAGCTGGTGTTGGTGATGACGCGTACCGGGTCGATCTGCTCCTCGGTCGGCCCTGCGGTCACCAGCACGCGCTTGCCCGCAAGGCGCTTGGGCTGGAACAGCGCTTCGACCTCGGCGACGATCGCCCCGGGTTCCAGCATGCGGCCCATTCCGGTCTCGCCGCAGGCCTGGTCGCCTGCGGCCGGGCCGGCGAAGTCGACGCCGTCCGCGCGCAGGGTGCGCAGGTTGCGCTGCGTCGCCGAGTTGTCCCACATCTCCACGTTCATCGCAGGCGCCAGCATCAGAGGGCAACGCCGCGCCAGCACCAGGGTCGAGAGCAGATCGTCGGCGAGGCCCTGCGCGACCTTCGCCATGAAATCTGCCGACGCCGGCGCGACCAGGATGAGGTCGCGGTCCCGTGACAGCTCGATATGGGACATGTTGTTCGCGACACGCGGATCCCAGAGGTCGGTCCACACCGTCTGGCCGGTCAGGGCCTGCATCGTCACCGGCGTGATAAAGCGGGTCGCCGCCTCGGTCATGGCGACGCGGACGTCGCAGCCCACGCGGCCTAGGGCACGCGCCAGCTCGGCGGCCTTGTAGGCGGCGATGCCGCCAGTCAGGCCGAGCAGAATCCGCTTTCCTTTTAATGTCATCGGGCCAGCCACCCCGGGCGTTAAGGGATTTTGATTGTAGAGGAATCCGGGGGAAGGCTTCTGTCATGGCGATATCGGACTGGCCGCTGGCCGAACGGCCGCGGGAACGGCTGATGGCGCAGGGTGCCGCGGCACTGAGCGACGCTGAGCTGCTGGCGGTGTTCCTGCGCACGGGGGTGCGCGGGAAAACCGCGGTCGACGTGGCCCGCGAGTTGCTCCGGGACGCCGGGGGCCTGGGCGGTCTGTTCCGCGCGCCCCACGCGCTCCGCGCCAAGGGCCTGGGACCCGCCAAGCGCGCGCTGCTGCGCGCAGTTCTCGAGGTGGCGCGGCGCTGCCTGGAGGAGGACCTCAAGGCCGGCGCGACACTCACCTCGCCCGGCGCGGTGCGCGACTACCTGCGGCTCCAGCTGGGCAGCCTGTCCCACGAGGTCTTCGTCTGCCTGTGGCTGGACGCCCAGCACCGGGTGATCGAAACCCGGGAACTGTTCAGGGGCACCCTGACCCGGACTTCGGTCTACCCCAGGGAGGTCGTCAAGGCGGCGCTGGCGGCGAACGCGGCGGCCGTGATCTTCGCCCACAACCACCCGTCCGGCGTAGCTCAGCCCTCGCAGGCTGACGAACTCCTGACCCGCAACCTGCGGGAGGCCCTGGCCCTTGTGGAGGTGAAGGTGCTGGACCACTTCATCGTCGCCGGCCGGCAGGCGCTGTCCTTCGCCGAACGCGGCCTGCTCTGAACCCCGGGTGAAGTGTCTGTTTTGAAGTCTTTTTTCATGCCGTTTCCTGCTACAATTCGCAACTTTTTAAAAGGGCCCGGAACCATGTCCCGAGTTTGCGCAGTCACCGGCAAGAAACCCATGAAAGGTCACCTGGTCTCGCACGCCAACAACAAGACCATCCGCACCTTCCAGCCCAACCTGCACTACCGCCGCTTCTGGGTCGAGACGCAGAAGCGCTGGGTGCGCCTGCGCGTGTCCACCGCCGGCCTGCGCCGCATCGACAAGCTGGGCGTGGAGGCCGTTCTGGCCGAGATCGAAGCCAAGCGCAAGGCAGCCTGAGGAGAACCGCATGCGTGAAAAGATCAAGCTGGAGTCCAGCGCCGGCACCGGCCACTTCTACACCACCACCAAGAACAAGCGCACCAAGCCCGAGAAGCTGGAGCTCATGAAATACGATCCCAAGGCGCGCAAGCACGTGATGTACAAGGAAACGAAGCTGAAGTAGCGCCTCGCTTACGGCGCCAAAGCAAAAGGCCCGCTGCTAGCGGGCCTTTTTCATTTCCGGCTCGCGCCGGCAGATGCTGGTATCAGTACGATCAGGCGTAGCAGCGCAGGCGCCGGCTGAACTCGACCAGCGGGGTGACGCCACTCGATTCCGCCTTGTGGCACCACTCCTGCAGTTGCTTGAGCAGCTGCTCGCGCGACGCGCTGGAGCGCGCCCACAGGGTGGCGAGTTCCTCACGCAGCGTGAGCGCGGTGTCGATCGCCTTGGACGCCTTGCGTACCTCGGCGATGCGGGCCTGCTCTGCGGCAGAGTTGTCGCGCGTACGGACCAGGTTCACCTTGACCGACTTCAGCACCTCGGCCTCGCGCGAGCGCTGCCCCAGCCGCTCCAGTTCCTGGCGATAGGTCGCCTTGAGCGAGCGGGCATAGCGCGCCAGGACGTCGTAGCGGTTGGCGATCACGGCCTCCAGCGTCTTCTCGTCGCACACCGGTTTGGGATCCGAGAAGCGGGGCGTTGGTGCCACCTTCTTCACCGCAGCCAGGCCGAGCGTCTCCAGCGCCTTGATATAGACCCAGCCGATGTCGAATTCGTACCACTTGAGAGCGAACTTGGCAGAGGCTGGGAAGGCGTGGTGGTTGTTGTGCAGTTCCTCGCCGCCGATCAGGATGCCCCAGGGCGAGAGGTTGCGGCTCGCGTCGGGCGCCGGCACGTCCCAGTTGCGGTAGCCCCAGAAATGACCGATGCCATTGATGACGCCGGCCGCCCAGAACGGGATCCAGACGATCTGCGTCACCAGGACGAGCAGTCCCGGGACCAGCCCGAACAGCGCGATGTTGACCGCGCCCATCAGGAACAGCCCCAGGATAGCGTGCGAGGCGTAGACGTTGCGCTCCATCCAGTCGTCCGGCGTGCCGTGGCCGTAACGCGCCATGGTTTCAGGGTGATGCGACTCCTTCACGTACAGAGTCACGCCCAGCCAGAGCACCTTGTTGATGCCATGCACCTGCGGGCTGTGCGGGTCCTCGCGGGTCTCGCACTTGGCGTGGTGCTTGCGATGGATCGCCGCCCACTCCTTGGTCACCATGCCGGTGGTCAGCCAGAGCCAGAAGCGGAAGAAATGCGACGGGATCGGATGCAGGTCGATGGCCCGGTGCGCCTGGTGGCGGTGCAGGAAAATGGTCACCGCGGAAATGGTGACGTGCGTCAGGGCCAGCGCCACCAGCACCAGTTGCCACCAAGAGAGATCCAGATATCCGGAGAAGAGCATTGTCGCCTTGAGTTAATGTCGTCCCAGCAGGACAGGCAACCAATTCTACGCGAACGCCAAAAACCCGCAATGAAAACAATGTCATGGCTTAGGAAACTCTCCAGCCAACAGCCTAATGTCCCGTTGCGGAAAGGGAATTTCGATCCCCGGGGCCCGGAACTCCGATAGAACCTACACCAGGACGTCGGACCGGACGTTTTGGCTGCCGCCTTCGGGTTCGCTGATCCACAGCCCCAGTTCCAGGTTGGTGCCGCTGTCGGCAAGCTCCCGCACCTGCGCCACGGGAGCCGGATCGGGCAGCACCCGCGGGCGGCGCCCGGCAATATCGGTCAACAGCGCCAGCACTGCGGGATAGCCGGCCCTTGCCAGCCGCGAACTCCACCTCCTGCTGCCAGTGCACGATCTCCGGCAGCATGCCGGTGAGGTGCAGCGCGAGCGCACCTCAGACCAGCGCCGCGATGGAGCGCTCGAAAGCGCCCAGCCCAGCGCTGCGGGACACGCCGATGCGTAGCAGGTAGACCGCGAAGCGGATCCCGGCGAGGGCGCCGAACAGCGGTATTGTGACCGCCAGCAGGTTGGTCTCTTGCCAGTTGCCGAGCACCGCCCGAGTGGCGACGAGGAACAGCATCGCGAGCAGCGGAAACGCGACCCGCAGCAGCGCCGCGCTTGAGCGCAGTCGCGCTCGCCTCTGGAGCGCGCCATTGCGCGAGGTGCGCGACCCACCACGCGGCAAGGACACAGGAGGCCAGTACGCCAGCCTGCCACAGGATGCCCGGGAACCGCAGGTCGCTACACAGGTCCAGCAGCTGCCGGCTGATCTGGTTGTCCGCCATGGCCGCGGAAGAATCTACTTGCGTTCGAACGCCGCCGCGAAGAAACCGTCGGTGCCATGCACGTGCGGCCACAGGCGCAACTGCGGCCCGGATCCCAGCGCAATGCGCTGCGCTGCAAGCAGTTCCCCGCAATGCAGCTCGACGAAGGACTTCCCCGCGCCATGCCGGAACGCCGCCACGACTTCCTCGTTCTCATCAGCGAGCAGGCTGCAGGTGGTATAGACCAGGCGCCCGCCGGGCTTCACCAGTTTCGCCGCAGCAGTGAGGATGCGAAATTGCTTCTGCGCCAGTTCGGCGATCGCTTCCGGATGATGGCGCCACTTCAGGTCCGGGTTGCGCCGCAGGGTACCGAAGCCGCTGCAGGGCGCGTCCACCAGCACGCGGTCGAGTTTCCCGGCCAACCGCTTGGCGCGCAGGTCGTTCTCGCCCTCGAGCACCACCGGATGCACGTTCGAAATGCACCCGCGCGCGGCGCGAGGTCCCATTTGACTTAGACGCTTGGCCGAGACGTCCATGGCGTAAAGTCGGCCCGTATTGCGCATCAGCATGGCGAGCGCGAGCGTCTTGCCGCCGGCGCCCGCGCAAAAGTCCGCCACCATCTCGCCGCGGCGTGGCGCAAGCAGATAGGCCAGCAATTGGCTGCCCTCGTCCTGCACCTCGACCGAACCGTCCAGAAACAGGGGGTGCTTGTTGATCGACGGCTTGCCCTTGAGACGGATGCCGGCGGGAGAACGCGGCGTCGGCTGCCCTTCGAGTTCATCCCCACGCAAGCGTTGCAATACCTCGTCTCGCGCCAGCTTCGCTAAGTTGACGCGCAGGTCGAGGGGCGCCGCATTCAGCAGTGCCTGCGCGATCTTCTGCGCCTCGCCAGGACCATTCTGCGCCACGAGCCGTTCCCACAGCCAATCCGGCAGGTCGAACTGCTCGGCGAGCGCGAGTTGGCGGATGTCGAAGGACTTCACCTTCGTGATCAGGTCGGCTTCGCCCTCCTGCAGCGAGCTTTCCATCGAGCGCCCCGAGAAGCCAAGCACGCGGACGAGTGCCGCCAGCACCAGCGCGCGAGGCTCCTGCGATCCGGCCGCGGCCGCAAGCGAGCGTTTGCGCCGCAGTACCGCGTAGACCGTTTCGGCGATGAAGGCGCGGTCCTCGCGACCGAAGTTGCGGTGGGCGCGAAAGTACCGCGACACCGCCTGGTCGGCGGGCCCCGAGAAGCGGAGCAAATCGCCCAGCAGCACTGCCGCCTGTCCCACCAGCGCCGGGCGCGGGGTCATGGCGCGATCCGGATAGCGATCAGTTCGGCCAGGGTGCCGTCCTTCTCGGTGACCAAGACGCGCACCGGGAGGTTGCCCCGCTCCGGCGCTAGCCAGACCTGCGCGCGACGATCGTCTTGCGTGCGTTCGAACTTGAGCGCGTGAAACTCCCCTGCAGGGGTCCGGATGCGCTCCCGCCCCACTGGACTATAGATGTGCTCCGACACGCCGCGGCCGTCCGTGACCTGAATCGTCACGCGCCCCGCAGGAGGCTTGAAAGCAAAGTGCCAAAGTACACTCAGTCGGTCCTGGGCGCCCGCGGCAAGAGCGGCGCGGCGCGGGTCCTTGCCGGGACGCAGGTCCTCGAACGCCACCGGCCGCAGGCCCTCGGGCCCGATGCTGCCCGCGCTGGAGCGCCGGGCAACACCGCGAATCGCATAGAGACCCTTACCCTTCCAGACCTGCTCCAGGCGGTAGGTCCTGCCATCGTGCTCCATGCGCTCGCTGATGTCGGCCACCGCGGACCCGTTGCGCCACAGTTCATAGTCGATGGCCACTCGCTGCGGTAGGGCCGCCAGCGCGGTCCCAGCCGCCGCGAGGCTAGCGAGCAGAATAGAAAGCTTGCGCATCCCCACCCTTAACGTACACCCGCCCGTTTTCGAGGACAAGGCGCCCATCCAGAAACCAGCGTAGCGCCCGTGGATAGAGCGCGTGCTCCTCGCTCAGCACCCTTGCCGCCAGCGCCTCCGGCGTGTCCTCCGGGCGCACTGGCACCGCAGCCTGCGCGACGATCGGGCCGTGGTCGAGTTCCGCAGTGACGAAATGAACCGTGCAACCGTGCAGCTTCACGCCCGCCGCGAGCGCTCGTGCGTGGGTGTCGAGCCCGGTGAATGCGGGCAGCAGAGACGGGTGGATGTTCAGTAGCCGTCCCGCGTAGCGTTGCGCGAATCCCGGCGTCAGGATGCGCATGAAGCCGGCTAGCGCCACCAGCTTCGGCGCCAGGCGGTCGATCGCCGCGGACAGCGCGGCGTCGAAGGCCTCGCGCGAACCGAAGTCCTTGTGCGCGACGACCTGTGCGGGAACGCCATGCGCCGCGGCGATCGCGAGGCCGCCGGCGCCGGCGACATTACTGATCACACCGGAGACGGGAATCCCAGCTTCGATGAGGGCCTGCAGGTTGCTACCCCGGCCAGAGAGGAGGAGGACGACGGACATGGGGGGCGAATCTTATCCCAGCAGGCGCGCGCCGCCCTCGCCGCGTCGCTCAGCGCGGCGGGACCACCCACAGGTGGAACAGATGGTCGCGGTCGCCGGTGATCCATTGCTCGCGGTCCCTGGGCGTCACCTGCTTCATCGCGAGGGGCTTCCAGTCGCCGATGCCGAACTGGTGCGAGACGATGCGCGATCCCGGCTTGAGATCGGCCAGCAGTTTTGGCCTCAGCCGGGCGTTCAACTCCGGGTAGAGGTGCAGCGACACCAGGCTCGCTTCCGAAAAATTGGTCTGAAACAGGTCCTGCACCGCGAACCGCACCCGCCCGGCGACGCCGGCGGGCCGGGCCGCGGCGTTCGCTTCAGCGATCCGGCGCGGGTCAATGTCGATGCCGACGCCGCGGGCGCCGAACCGCCCCGCCGCCGCGATCACGATCCGTCCATCACCGCAGCCAAGGTCGTACACCACATCCGTCGGGCCCACTTTGGCGAGGTGGAGCATCTCCTCGACCACCGCGTACGGGGTCGGGATATAGGGTGCGCCAGCTTCAGGCCGGCGAGGAGCAGCCCGCGGACGCGCCCAACGCACCCAACGCACCCAACGCACCCAGAGTGGCGAAGAGCCCGCGTCGGTTCATTGCTTCGGTCCCAGCATGTCGTCCGCCCTCACCCAGTTGTCGAAATCGGTCCCGGAAACGTACCCCAGCGCCAAGGCCGCCTCGCGCAGCGTGCTGCCCTCACGGTGCGCCTTCTTGGCGATCGCCGCGGCGCGATCGTAGCCGATGCGCGGCGCCCGCGCCGTCACCTGCAGCCGCGAGCGCCCGACCCGCTCGCCGCTGCGGTCCCGA
>SXNB01000265.1 GCA_005777205.1 Burkholderiales bacterium
CACGGCGTTCCGCGGCTTCGGCGGACCGCAGGGGATGTTCGCCATCGAGGGCGTGCTGGCCGCGGTTGCGCGCCGCTTGGGGCTCGACGCACTCGATGTTCGCAAGCGCAACCTGTACGGCAAGTCGGAGCGCAACGTTACGCATTACGGCATGACGATCCGCGACAACGTTGCGCCGCAGCTGATCGAGGAACTCGAGCGTGACTCCGACTACCGCGCGCGGCGGGAGGCGATCGGCCGCTGGAACGCGGCACACCCGCACATCCGCCGCGGCCTGGCGCTGACGACGGTGAAGGTCGGCATCTCCTTCACTGCCATCCCGATGAACCAGGCCGGCGCCCTGGTCCACATCTACACCGACGGCTCCGTGGCGGTGAACCATGGCGGCACCGAAATGGGCCAGGGGCTGATGGTGAAGGTGCAGCAGCTGGTGGCGGCGGAGTTTGGTATCCCGTTCGAAGCGGTGCGGATCACCGCCACCTCCACCGGCAAGGTGCCAAACACCTCGCCCACGGCCGCCTCCAGCGGCACCGACCTCAACGGCGAAGCCGCGCGCGCCGCCTGCCGGGCGCTTAAGGAACGCCTGGCGCCCTTCACCGGCGCGTCCTTCGCCGAGCGCGCCAAGGCGGCGTTTCTCGCCCGCGTGTCGCTGTCCGCCACCGGCTACTTCCGCACGCCGGAGATTCACTTCGACCGCAAGCGCTTCCACGGCGAGCCGTTCTACTACTTTGCCTACGGCGCCGCGGTGTCGGAGGTCGCGGTGGACACCCTCACTGGCGAATCCCGGCTGCTCAGGGCCGACCTCCTCCATGACTGCGGCCGCTCGCTCAACCCGGCCATCGACCGCGGACAGATCGAAGGCGGCTTCATACAGGGCATGGGCTGGCTGACCGCCGAGGAACTGGTATGGAACGCCGAGGGTGTGCTGCTCACCCATGCGCCTTCCACCTACAAGATCCCGGTGGCGAGCGACTGCCCGCCGGTGTTCAACGTGCGGCTATGGGAAGGCGGCGAGAACCGGCGCGACATCGCCCATCGTTCCAAGGCGGTGGGCGAGCCACCGCTGATGCTGGCGCTGTCGGTGTTCCACGCCATCGCGGATGCGGTGGGCAGCACCAGCGACTCGCGCGAGCCGGTGCCGCTGGAGGCGCCGGCGGCGCCGGAGAACGTGCTGAAGGCGATCCATGTCCTGCGTGGTTGAAATCGAGGTGCTGGCCGTGAAGGGCTCGACGCCGCGCGAAGCTGGCGCGCGCATGTGGGTGGGCGCGCAGGACGTGCGCGGGACCATCGGCGGCGGCAACCTGGAGTACACCGCGTTGAAGATTGCGCGCGAGATGCTGCTCTCGGGCGAGCAGCGGCGCGAGCGCCGGATCGCGCTCGGCGATTCGCTTGGCCAGTGCTGTGGCGGCGCCGTGACGCTGCGCTTCTCGGTCCGCGACGGATTCCCGGCGGCGGACGCGGCGGGGTTCAAGCTGGTGCTGTTTGGCGCGGGCCATGTCGGCAAGGAAGTGGCGCTCATCGTGGAGAGGCTTCCGTGGCGCCTGATCTGGGTGGATGGCCGGCCGGAGATGTTCCCGCCCGCGGTGGCTGGCAACGTGCGCGTCGTCATCGAGGAGGAACCGGCCTGGATGGTGGACGAGGCGCCGCCGGGCGCCTACTTCTTGGTCATGACCCACAGCCACGCGCTGGACCTCGAACTGGTGGCGCGGGTGCTCAAGCGGGGCGACTTCGCCTGGCTGGGGCTGATCGGCTCCCAGACCAAGGCGGCGAAGTTCAAGGCCCGCCTGCGTGCGCGCGGCTTCGCCGAACCGGCACTGGCGCGGCTGGTGTCGCCGATCGGGCTGTTTAAAGGCGGCAAGCATCCCGCGGAGGTGGCGGTGTCGGCGCTGGCGCAGGTGCTGCAGCACGCCTCGATCGCTGCCGCAGCGCCGGCCAATGTGCACGATCGGTTACATTTTCCGGGCTAAGCCGGCGTCAGTCCGCCTTCGCCCCGCCGCGCACCCAGCGATCGAGCAACGCCCGCTCCTCGTCCGTTATGCCGGTGAGGTTCCCCGGCGGCATCGCCTTCGAGAGCACCGTTTGCTGGTAGATCATCGCTGCCTGGACGCGCACGCGCTCCGGCGTATCCAGCACGATGCCCTTCGGCGGCTTCGCCATGCCCTGGAACGAGGGTTTCGCGGCGTGGCAGGAAACGCAGCGCAGTTCTATCACCCGCTGCACCTCGGCGTACTTCACCGCCGCGCCAGCGCCGCTGGAACGGGGCGCGAGCAGCGCCGCGACCGCGAGCAGGATCACGATGCCCGCAACCAGCGGCCAGGCCGGAGCTCCGCCCTTGTGCCGCATCACGAACCAGACCCGGATCAGCGCGCCGGAAACGGTGAGCGCCACCAGTACCAGCCCGTTCCAGCGGCTGCCGAAGGTCATGGCGTAGTGGCCGGAGATCATCACGAACAGTACCGGCAGGGTGAAGTAGGTGTTGTGCACGCTGCGCTGCTTGCCGGCGATGGCGTGCCTCGGATCCGGCTCGCGGCCCTCCTGCTTCGCGCGCACCAGCTCGCGCTGGCCGGGAATGATGACGTTCGCGACGTTGCCGACCATGATGGTGCCGAGGATGGCGCCGTAGTGGATGTAGGCGCCGCGGCCGCTGAACACGAGGGTCAGGCCCCAGGCGGCGGCCGCAAGCAGCAGAAACAGCACGCCGGCGAGCGCGGCGTCGTTGCGTCCCAGCGGCGAGCGGCAAAGGCCCTCGTACACTGCCAGGCCGACAATGAGGCTGGCGAGGCCTATGCCGATGGCCTGTGCGTTCGACAGCGCCATCACCGCCGGATCCACCAGGTAGGTCTCGGCTTTGACGTAGTAGATCAGCACCAGCAGCGCAAAGCCGGTGATCCAGGTCCAGTACGCCTCCCACTTGAACCAGTGCAGGCGCTCGGGCAACGTCGGCGGCGAGAGCCGGTACTTCTGCGCGTGGTAGAAGCCGCCGCCGTGCAC
>SXNB01000266.1 GCA_005777205.1 Burkholderiales bacterium
CGACTCGCGCGGCTTCTACACCAGCCGCACCTTCGGCACCTACGTGCAGGAGGGCTGCGCCATGCTCGCCGAGGGCATCCCCGCGGCGGCGATCGAAAACGCCGCGCGCCAGGCCGGCATGCCGGTGGGACCGCTGGAGGTGATTGACCAGACGTCCCTGTCGCTCTCCATGCACGTCATGGAACAGACCCTCGCGGACCTGAAGGCAGAGGGCAAGCCGCTGCCGCCGGAGCATCCGGGGCAGAAGGTGATCGTGAAGATGGTGAAGGAACTCAACCGCGCCGGGCGCGCGGCGGGCGGTGGCTTCTACCACTACCCCAAGGACGGCAAGAAGCAGCTCTGGCCGGGCCTGCTGAAGGCGTTTGGCGGCGGCGCGGCCTTCGACCTGCAGGAAATGAAGGACCGCATTCTTTTCCGGCAGGCGATCGAGACTGCGCGCTGCCTGGAAGAACGGGTGCTGGAAACGGTGCACGACGGCAATATCGGGTCCATCTTCGGCATTGGCTTCCCGGCCTGGACCGGCGGCGCGCTGCAGTTCATCAATTACGTCGGTGTGAAGAAGTTCGTGGAACGTGCCGACGAGCTGGCGAAGAAGCACGGCGAACGCTTCGCGCCGCCCAGGCTGCTGTGCGAAAAGGCGGCGAAAGGCGAGGCGCTGGGTTGAAAGGCGGCCGCTTGAGGTCGGGCAAGCGCTCTGCCAGGACTGTCAGACGTTGTCATACAGGAGATCGGCGTGCTGGCACTGCGGATTGAAAAGGCGCTGGAGCGCAAGGTTGCGGCGCTCGCCAAGGTGAGCGGGCGCTCCCAAAGCGAGGTCGTGCGCGAGGCGATCGTGCGCCTGGTGGAGGATGCCGAGGACCTCGAGCATGCGAAGCGGGCCCTGAAGCAGATGCGGTCTGCGAAGCCCCTGCGGCAACTGAGGAAGGAGCTTAGGCTGGACCGTTGAGGTGGGCGATGCTGCAGAACGCCAGTTCCGCAAGCTCGACCCGCAGGTGAGCCGGCGCAGCCTGGACTGGCTCGACGATCGCATCGAGGGCTGCAAGAATCCGCGGCATTTCGGCGAGGCGCTCAAAGGCGGACGCGCCGGCCTCTGGCGCTACCGTGTCGGCGACTATCGCGTGATCTGCGAGATCCAGGACCGGCGCCTTGTGGTGCTGGCGATCCCCGTGGGCTATCGGCGTGAGGTCTACCGCTGGGCGGGCACTAGTCCTTCCGCCCACCCAGCACCAGCACGTTCCCCGCAATGGACACCGCGACGCCCGCCGCGGTGAGCCAGTGCCAGGCGAAGCCCTCGAAGGCGGTGGAGACGAAGAGCGCCACCACCGGCGCCATGACCCCGACGTAGGAGGCGCGCGCGACGCCAATGCGGCCCACCAGCGTCAGCCAGCCGGCGAAGGTGACCACCGAGCCTAGGATCGCGAGGTAGGCAAGCGACAGCAGGTAAGGCGCGCCCAGGTCGATGGTGTAAGTCCAGCCCATCGCCAGAGCCGCGATCAGCGCCGCCAAAGCGCCGTAGCCCATGCTCTAGGCCCTGCTCGGCCAACCGTACAGCCCGAGCGCGTGATTGCGATGCGCCATCAGCCCACCGGACATGGACAGCAGAACGCCCAGCGCGGTGAACAGCGCGCCCAGCAGCACGTCACTGCTGGCGGACACCCCCCTCGCCTCCGGCCAGTAGACGAGCGAAATGCCGAGAATGCCGAAGGCGGAGCCCAGCGTCATGCGCGGCGTGACCGGCGTGCCGAAGAACAGGCGCATCCCGAGCATGGACAGCAGCGGGCTCGCCGAATACCCGATCGCGACCAGTCCGAAGGCGACGTGCAGCTCCGCGTGGTAGACGCAGACGTAGCTGATGCCGTACATGGCCACCCCTATGAAGGCAAGGGCCAGGTGGTCCGGCTTCGAGAAGCGCAGGGACAGCCCGCGCAGCCGGCACCAGGCGGCGATGACCAGCGCCGCGAGCAGGAAGCGGTGGCTGACGCTCACCTCGGGCGCCACGGTTCCCAGCTGGAAGGTGATCGCGAGCCAGGTCGTGCCCCAGATGAGGACACAGGCGGCGAAGAGGGAAAAATTATTCAAGAACGCGCCATGATACGCTGCGCCGAATTCGACGACCGTCACCGTTCCTCTCGAGGATTCCATGTCCCTGCCGCCCATCCTTCAACGCCTGCGTCTGCCGGTGATCTGCGCACCGATGTTCATCGCCAGCAATCCCGCCCTGGTGATCGAGCAGTGCAGGGCGGGCGTGGTGGGTTCGTTTCCCGCGTTGAACGCGCGCCCGAAGGAAGCGCTCGATCAGTGGCTCACCGAAATTGAGCAGGCGTTGGCGGCACATCCGGGCGCCGCGCCTTTCGCGGTGAACCAGATCTGCCATAAATCAAACGACCGCCTCGAGCACGACATCGAAGTCTGCATCCGCCACAAGGTGCCGATCACCATCACCAGCCTGCGCGCGCCCAACGACGTGATCCCGAAGATCCACGCCTACGGCGGCATCGTTCTGCACGCCGTGATCAGCGTGCGCCACGCCGAGAAGGCGCTAGCGGACGGGGTGGATGGGTTGATTCTGGTCTGCGCTGGCGCCGGTGGCCATGCCGGGACACTGTCACCCTTCGCGCTCATCGGCGAAGTGCGCCGCTTCTTCGACGGGCCGATCATTCTTTCAGGGGCGATCACCACCGGCGACGCCATCCTCGCGGCGCAGGCGGCGGGCGCTGACCTCGCCTACATCGGCACGCGCTTTCTCGCCACGCCGGAGGCGAGTGTGCCCGAGCGCTACAAGAAGGAAATCCTGCGAGCCTCCGCTTCGGACATTGTCTACACCGATCTCTTCTCCGGCGTGCACGGCAACTACCTGAAGCACAGCGTGGTCGCCGCCGGCTTCGACCCGCTCAACTTGCCCAAGTCCGACCCGAGCAAGATGAATTTCGGCACCGCCGGCGGCGCCGAGAAGAAGGTCTGGCGCGACATCTGGAGCGCGGGCCAGGGCGTCGGTCAGATCGACAACGTGGCGCCGGCGGCGCAGGCGGTGGACAAGCTCGCCGCCGAATACCTTGCCGCGCGCCGGCGGTTGCTGGTCAACTGAAATCATGAAATCAGGGACAGACCACGATTTCCTGCTTGGGCAGCTGGCAAATGTTGCCGATCGGTAATATTTTGCAGCTGGAGCGGCGCGGGTCCGCGGTCTGGCTCTGGCTCAATCGCCCCGAACTGCGTAACGCGCTGAACGCAGAGATGCAGGACGCGCTGGCCAAGGCCCTGGACGAACTGGAGCGAGACGAGATCGCGCGCACGCTGGTGCTCGCCGGGTGCGGCCAGGCCTTCTGCGCGGGCGGCGACCTGTCGCGCATGGGGCAGGCTGCGAAGATGACCAAGGCGAAGTCAAAGGCCGAGGCAGGACGCTTCGCAAAGCTGCTCTACCGCATGCACACCTACCCCAAGCCGCTCATCGCTCGCGTGCACGGCCCGGCATTCGCCGGTGGTATGGGGCTCGTTGCGGCCTGTGATTTGGTGATTGCCTCGGAGGAGGCGGAATTCTGCCTGCCGGAAGTGAAGATCGGCCTCCTTCCGGCCATGATCAGTCCCTACCTCGTGCGGTCCATGGGCGAGCAGCAGGCGCGACGCTACGTCCTCACCGGAGAGCGGCTGGAGGCGAAGGAGGCGCACCGCATCGGCTTCGTTCATGAGTGCGTCGCGGCGGCGGAGTTGGACGCGAGGGTCGAGAAGCTTGCAACGCTGCTCGCGCAGGCTGGACCCCTGGCACTGGCGCGCTCAAAGAAGCTGCTGGCAAAGGTGGGTAAGGCCGCGATCTCGCCGAAACTGGCGGCGCATACCGCCGCGGTGCTGGCCGACGTGCGCGCTGGCGAAGAGGCGCGTGAAGGCATCCGTTCCTTCCTGGAGAAGCGCCGTCCCGCTTGGAGCCGCGGGTGATCGCGCGCGCTGCTGCTCACCGTGGCGGGCGCATTGCTGTGCGCGGGCATTTACTCGGCAACCCTGCGCGGACTCGCCGACGCCGATAGCACGCAAGCCCGGCTGCTGGTCGGCCTACCGGCGCTGGGCGCGCCAGCGCCTCGCGCTGAGCGTGTGCCCGGCGCGCTGGCGTACCTGCTCGAGGCCCTGCGCCTGGAGCCCGACAATTCGCACTTCGTAGAGCAGTTCGCGCGCATGCGGCCCGGGCCCGCCCTACGTCTGGGCCGACCTTGCGCGCGTCAAGCTGCGCATGGACCACGGCACGCAATATACCGCTGAGAACTTCCTCAACCAGGTCAAGTTCTGGGGCATCGCGCCAAGCTTTCCCTTGGTCCCCGAACCGCAGACCCAAGGTGTTGCCGAACGGTTCAACAGGACGCTCAAGGAACAGGTGTTCCATGGCCGCGTATTCAAGAACCTTTTAGAAGTTTGTGTCGCCGTGGCCGAGTTCAAAGAGCGCTACAATCCTTAACCGCCTCAAAAAATGGGCTTCAAGGCACCCCTTGAAGTCCACCAAGCTTATGCCACGCAAAAAGCGGCCTCAGTTGCAAAAGCGTGTCCAGACAATTGGAGTCGGTACAGGCATTGTTGTTGGCGCAGCTGCAGCCTTGGACGCGTCAATCCTGCTGAGCTTGTCGGTCGGCTCAAACTAAAATCGAAGATAAAGCCGTTTTTTCTGTTAAGGCATTGGCGCGGATGAATATTTTGATGGCTCTGCAGGAAGTCTTGTGGGTGATTTGGGGGGCATTTTAGATGGCTGGCAGCATGCATGTGAGCACTTTGAGGCAAAGGTATTCCTGGTCGCGCAGTCCGTATGCACGGCCCTGGATGACGCGGATCTTGTTGTTGAGTCCTTCAACGAATCCGAGCGAGACCTTATATTCGGGCTTGCAGTGGGCGGCGATCCCAGCCCAATGACGCTCAATCATTTTGGCGAACTTCTGGTAGGGCGCAAGCGGCTGCCATTTCAGGCTCGTCCGCCAGTTCTCGAAGAAGCGCCGCGCCCAACCTTCGGTGTCGTAGTCCCAGAGCTAGCCGAAGGCTTCCTTGAGCCGGCAAGCCCGGTTGAGCCGGTTGTTGGCCGCGAGCAATTTCACCTGGGGAAGGCGTATCCATCCCACAGCCGCCGCTGTCGCTTCGCTGGTTTGGCGATCCCGAAATCATCGCAGTTGCAAGCTCTCTCGGAAACCGGAGAAAACGTTCACCCACATGGACCTCTAGGCGATTTACCCCTGAATTTACCCACACGACTTCCTGATTGGACTGAGGCTACAGCTCGGGATTTAAAAGCTGCTCTAGTCAAGAAACAGGATTCGCTTATTGTCGGGTTATCGTATTTGAATAATCTGAATGCTGACAATCTCTTAGACATAAATGCACTGCATGCCGATTTTTCCTGCGTAAAAAAGCTGTGCTGTGCTTAGATTAAAAATGCCGGTCGCTGTGTCTCATAACAGTTAGGCCGCCGGTGACGCTTTCTAACCAAGGAGAACCTAGAATGTCCGCGACGTTTGAGAAACTGATGAATGGAACTGATGGTGGGTTAGCTCTGCTCCAGGTTTTGGCAGAGAACAGTTTCGACTCTGTGTTGATCACGGATGCATCGGCCAAAAGCAAGATTATCTACGCTAACAAGTCGTTCAAAAAACTAACTGGCCACGACCCATCCAAAATAATCGGCAAGTCGCCTCGGATTCTTCAAGGCACGGGAACAGATTCCAAGGTCATAGCGAGGCTTTCTGCAGCATTGAAGTCGGGCGGGAAATTTGAAGGGAAGGCGATTAACTATAAGAAAGACGGCACCCCCTTCATCATGTATTGGCGTGTGCTACCTATAAAAGTTAGCAAGAAAATTTCTGCTTGGGTCGCTATCCAGCGCGAGGGATCGGTCATCTAAGATTTATATTCTCGCGATTCTTTAATATTTAAACGAGTATAGAAGCAGAGTTGGAGCGCGTCATCTGGCGCCCAACCATGCGTTGACAGCAGATTCCCGGTAAGGGCGAGCCTGTAAATCGCCGCAATCGATAGCTATATCGCTTACCGGGTTGTAGGAGGGTTGGCGGCACTGAATTTGAGATAAAAGCCCCATCATGCGGCTATTGTTTGTCGACGCCAGCAAGGGGCGAGCGCAGGGGCGCATGGCCTCAAGGGGTTGAATGTCATTTCTTAAATTTGGCATGGGCAACACGTGGTGGCGTGTGCGCCGGTTCCTCGGTTGCATCAAGAACGATCGCTGGGGCGGGAGGGAGCGGGGCATGGCACATTTTCTGGCCGTCCCACATTTGGCCGCACCAACAGCGGCCTTCGGTGTCGATGATGCAGGTGCCACTGCCGCAGCAGCGTGGGTCTTCGCTCATTCAGAACTCCCGGTGGCTACTTTGATCTGTTTCGCGTCTATTTCACCAGAGGCCGCACGGTGGTGAAACCCCCGTTCTGACCTGCCCCCTCTAGCCTGGTACGGCCTATAGGGGGCAGGTCAGACGTGGAGCTGATGCAGGTCCTGCGCCGCTCTGCCGCGGCCGGCGAAGTCGACGCGAATCGATGCCGCGCGGCGCTGGCCGAAGCGCTCGATGTGCCGTCCCTGACCCGCGACCGGCGCCTGGCGCGGGCCCCCGGAGTTCAAGCCCGGGTCGAAGTGGTCTGAGCCGGCGCCGGGCGGATGACGCCCGCGGCGGCGCCGAACCCGATCGGGACGAATCCTTCGCGGACGCAGCGGCTGCGGAGGATCACTTCGTCGCCGTCCTCGATGAACACCCGCGTCTCGCCGCCGGGCAGCGCAACCGGCACCTTGCCCGCCTGCGTGAGTTCCAGCATCGATCCCAGCGCGTCTGGCGTCGGACCCGAGATGGTGCCTGAGCCAAGAAGATCCCCGGGCTGCAGGTTGCAGCCGTTGGAGGCCTGGTGGGTGACGATCTGCGCCGCGGTCCAGAACGAATGGCGGAAACTGCTGCGCGTGAGGCGATGCGCGGGCAACTTCTGCGCGCGCATGCGGGCGCTGCGCAGATGCATTTCCATCCCGATGGCGAAGCCGCCTTCGCGCTGGTCGGCCTCGTCATAGAGGTAGGGCAGGGGCTTGGGCTGGTCGCCACCGCGCTCGAAGGCGGGGCAGCGGAACGGTTCTAGCGCTTCCACGGTCACCACCCAGGACGAAACCGTCGTGGCGAAGCTTTTGGCGAGGAAGGGGCCGAGCGGCTGGTATTCCCAGGCTTGGATGTCGCGCGCCG
>SXNB01000267.1 GCA_005777205.1 Burkholderiales bacterium
CATGCCTGAAGACCTTTACGCGCGCGAGGGCCTCGCGCGGCTGGATGCGCGCTTCCTCGCCTTCCTCGACGAAGCGGACGCCGCGTTGCGCGGCCGACTGGAAGCCGCCCGGCGCGATCCCGCCACGCTGGTCGCGAAGGCGGAGTCCGAGCTGCTCATCGCGATCGCGCCGCACCTGGAAGATTTCCTAGCGCAGCTGTTCAGCATCGTGCCCGAGGCGCAGGCGCTGGCGGCGCGCCACCATGAGCTCGCCCCGCTGTATTCGGTCAAGCGCCTGTTCGTGCAGCGACGCGCGCTGCACAAGGTGAAGCCGGAGGACGCATCGCCTACGGGCTTTGGCTTCACTACCGAGCTCGATTTCGCCAACCGGGTCACCGCGTGGCTGGCGGACGAGGAAGCAAACGCCACGCAGTTGGAGGGCGCGGCGCGCTACGCGGCATGGGCGGTGTCGACGCCCGAAGGCAAGGCGAAGCATCGCGCCGGCGTCCTGTTCAAGACTCCCCCCAAGCTGGACTTCATGCGCCTGGTGCCGGTCCATACGGACGATACCCGCGGCTACGCGCGTCACAGCCTGGAGCATCTGCGCCGGCGCGACGGCTTTGCCCTCACCGATCCGGGGACTGACCTTGCCGGCGCGCTGGACGAGGCCAACTACTGCATCTGGTGCCACGAGCAGGGCAAGGACTCCTGCTCCAAGGGCCTGAAGGAGAAAGCGCCTTCGAAGGCGTTCAAGCAGACCGTGTTCAAGGTGACCCTGGCCGGCTGCCCGCTGGAAGAGAAGATCTCCGAGTTCCATCTCGTGAAGACCCGCGGCCAGCCGCTGGCGGCGCTGGCCATCATCTGCGTGGACAACCCGATGGTGGCGGCCACCGGCCACCGCATCTGCAACGATTGCATGAAGGCCTGCATCGACCAGCAGCAGGCGCCGGTGGACATCCCGCAGGCGGAAACCCGCTCGCTCAAGGACGTGCTGGATCTGCCCTGGGGATTCGAGATCTACTCTTTGCTCACGCGCTGGAACCCGCTCAACCTGCGCCGCCCCTTCCCTCGGCCCGACAGCGGAAAGAAGGTGCTGGTGGTGGGACTCGGGCCTGCGGGCTTTACCCTGGCACATCACCTGATGAACGACGGCCACAGCGTAGTCGGCATCGACGGCCTCAAGATCGAGCCGTTACCGGCCGCGCTTGCTCAGGGCAGCGAGTTTTTGCGCGACGCCGCAGTCCTGAGAGAACCGCTGCAGGACCGCATCATGGCCGGGTTCGGCGGCGTGGCCGAGTACGGTATCACGGTGCGCTGGGATAAGAACTTCCTCAAGGTGATCCGGCTGCTGCTGGAGCGACGCCGGGAGTTCGCGATGTTCGGCGGTGTGCGCTTCGGCGGCACGCTAAACCTGGACGATGCCTGGGCAATGGGATTCGACCATGTCGCGTTGTGCATCGGCGCCGGCAAGCCCACCGTGCTCGACATCCCCAACGGCCTCGCCCGCGGCGTGCGCGCGGCATCCGACTTCCTGATGGCGCTGCAGCTCACCGGCGCGGCCAAGGCCGATTCCATCGCCAATATGCAACTGCGCCTGCCGGTGGTCGTGGTCGGGGGTGGCCTCACCGCCATCGATACCGCAACCGAATCCCTTGCCTACTATACCGTGCAGGTGGAGAAATTCCTCGCCCGCTACGAAGCGCTGGCGCAGGACCTCGGCGAGGACGCCGTGCGCGAGAGCTGGGACGACCAGGAGCGCGAGATCGCCGAGGAGTACCTCGCCCATGCGCGCGCCCTGCGCAAGGCGGCCCCGGATGATCGTATCCGCCTGCTGCAGAAATGGGGCGGAGCCACCATCGCCTACCGGCGCAGGCTGGTGGACAGCCCCTCCTACACTCTGAACCACGAGGAAGTGGAGAAGGCGCTGGAGGAAGGCATCTGGTTCGCCGAGGGATTGACCCCCGTGGCGATTGACGTGGACAACTACGGGGCAGTGCGCGGCATGCAACTAAAGGCAGCCGACGGCAAAGAACACTGGCTGCCCGCGCACACCGTGTTCGTCGCGGCTGGAACGCAACCCAACACCGTGCTCGCTCGAGAGGATGCCGGCCATTTTCGTCTCGACGGCAGGTACTTCGCTGCCTGCGACGAGGACGGACGGCCAGTCAAGCCGCAAGCTTCCGCTTCGAAGCCCGAAACCGTGAACGTGCTGCTGTCGCGCGCAGATGACGGTCGCTTCGTCAGCTACTTCGGCGACACGCACCCTTCCTACTTCGGCAACGTGGTGAAGGCGATGGGTTCGGCCAAGCAAGGCTACCCCGTGGTGTCGGCCGTGCTGGGTAAGCGTGCGCCGGCATTGGTGCAATCGCGCAACGCCTTTGTCGATGGCCTGAGGGATAAGCTGCTTGCCCGCGTCGAGCGCGTGGAGCGTCTCACCCCGACCATCGTGGAAGTCGTGGTCCGCGCGCCGTTGGCCGCACAAAAATTCCAGCCTGGCCAGTTCTACCGGCTGCAGAACTTCGAAACCCTGGCGCCGAAGGTGGATTTCACGCGTCTGCAAATGGAAGGCCTCGCGCTCACCGGCGCCTGGGTGGATCGCGAGCAGGGACTGGTGTCCACGATCGTTCTCGAGATGGGCGGTTCCTCCGACCTGTGCGCCCTCCTCAAGCCGGGCGAACCGGTACTCCTGATGGGGCCGACCGGGTCGCCGACCGAGATCACGGGCGGCGAGACGGTCGTCCTGTGCGGCGGGGGGCTGGGCAATGCGGTGCTGTTCTCCATCGGCCAGGCTTTCCGCGCCGCTGGCTCGAAGGTGCTCTACTTCGCCGGCTACAAAAAGGTAATCGACCGCTACAAGGTCGAGGAGATCGAGAACGCCGCCGATGTGTTGGTCTGGTGCTGCGACGAGCAGCCGGGCTTCCAGCCGCGCCGGCCGCAGGATCGCGCCTTCGTCGGCAACATCGTGCAGGCGATGGAGTGGTATGCCAACGGACGCCTCGGCGAGCAGCTGCTGTCGATGCTCGACGCCGACCGCCTGATCGCCATCGGCTCGGACCGCATGATGTCGGCGGTGGGGCGCGCTCGCCACGACGTGCTCAAGGCCCACCTCAAGCCTTCGCACTTCGCCATCGGCTCCATCAACTCGCCGATGCAATGCGTGATGAAGGAGATCTGCGCTCAGTGCCTGCTGCCGCACTGCGACCCGGCCACCGGCGAGACCCGCTACTTCTTTTCCTGCTTCAACCAAGACCAGGAACTGGACCGGGTGGACTTCAAGGCGCTGAACGAGCGCCTGACGCAAAACTCGCTCTCCGAGAAGCTGAGCGCCGGCTGGCTCAGACGCTGCCTGCAGGGGCTGCCCGCCTGGAAGGCGCTCGTGTAACCGATCGGTTACATCCTGGGGCGCCCTTGACAAACTATACAAATCTTATATAAGATTTGTATATGCCCAAGGTAAAATCAAAAATCAGCACCTTTTCCGCGGCACCGCGTGACCTGGAGATGCTCGAGGTCGTGGCCCGCTACCACGGCACCACCCCGAGCGCGACCCTCGTCAGCATGGTCCGCCGTGAGTTCTGGCGTGCCTTCCCGCGCGGCACCGCTC
>SXNB01000268.1 GCA_005777205.1 Burkholderiales bacterium
AAAGGCTTACACGAGTAAGCCTTTTTTGTTTCGCCTCCGCCGTAGCCAAATCGTAACCAGCTACAACCGCCTTTCCCCCAACCAGGCGTAACGCCCGCGCACCCGACACCCTGTCCACGTGGTTGGCGAGGTGCTCGGTCGACAGATGAGCATAACGCTGCACCATCTCCGGCGACTCCCACAAAGAGAGATCACCTGAGGGTCAGCGTGCCCGCGGCTTGAGCGTCGCGAGCAGCACGCCCGCGACGATGGTGGTGATTCCCGCGGCATGGAAGGCGTGGAAGGTCTCGCTCAGAAACAGGATTGCTAGCACCGTACCGAACGCGGGAAGCAGGTGCAGGGTGAAGCCGGCGGTGTTGGCGCCAAGCGTGGCGACGCCGCGGTTCCAGCAGATGAACGCCAGCACCGACGCGGCGACGCCCATGTAGAGTACGCCCGCGGCAGCCTCCATCCCGGGCCAGCGTGGCGGCGTCTGGATCGCGAGCGCGGCATAGGCTGGTGCTAGCAGCAGCACCCCGGTCACCGAGATCACGAACAGGAACCCGGTGCCGCTCAGTTCGGCTGGCCGGCGCTTGAGCAGTACCGAATACACACCCCAGACCGCCATCGCGAGCAGCAGCCAGGCGTCGCCGAGGCCGAACCGGAAGCGCAGCACGTTCTCTATTTCGCCGTGCGACAGGATGACCAGGATGCCGGCGAACGAGAGCAGCATGCCGGCGACCTGGCGCAGCGTGGTGCGCTCGCGCTCCAGGATCCAGGAGCACAGCAGGATGAACAGCGGCCCAGAGGAATTGAGCAGCACGCCGTTGACCGCCGTGGTGCTGCGCAGGCCCAGGTACACCAGGCTCTGGAACACCGCCACGCCGGTGAGCGCAAGCAGCAGCAGCACGCCGGCGTGGCGCCGGATCACGGACCATTGACTCAGAAGGGCGGGCAACGCGACGGGCGCCAGCACGGCGACCGCGATCACCCAGCGCCAGAAATTGAGCGCGACCGGGTCCATGACGTCGCGCAGCGCGCGGCCGACGATCCAGTTGCCGGACCAGAAGAGGCAGGCGAGCGCGAGAGCCAGGAACGCCTGCAGCCGGGCGGCAGGCACGACGCCTCAGCTTAGCTCTTCGCGGCCTTGCAGCCGGCGAGGACCGGCTTGGAGCCCTCGAGCAGCGCGGCCTCGTCGCCCTTGATTTCCAGCAGCGTGCCGCGGTAGCTGTAGTTGGTCGCGGCCGCGGCGCCGGTCTTCTCCAGCCGGATCTCGCGCTCGGGCAGGATCACCCATGCCGCGGCACCGTTCTCCAGCATGCGCACGTAGAGTTTCCTGCCGCCGTCGCACTGGTAGGCGGTGGCGTTGGCCGGGACCCGCGAGCGCTCCACCTTGTCCTCGTTGAAGGGCCAGACGCTGATGTCGGAGCATGCGGGCAGCGCCAGCAGGGCCACTGCGAACAGGATTGGGCGGAGGAGTTGTTCCATGGCGGGTCGCGGCGTAGTGTAGCGAATCGACAAGGAGGACGGTACATGGGATTCCTGGCGGACGAGGAACTGCAAGGGCTGCGGGGCGCGGAAACGCTGTTCGCGTCGCCGATCCCGGTGCAATCGGTGTCCAGCGACGAGTTCATGCCGGCGCCGCAGACCACGAAGCAGCGCAAATTCGAGGCCCGGGTGAGGGCGATAGGGGCGCGCCTGGCGCGCCGCCAGGGCATGAGCCGTCGCGCCTTCTTCCGCACCGCCAGCGGCATGGCGGCGGCGTTCGTTGCCATGAACGAGGTCCACGCCAGGGGCGCGCAGCCGCTGTACGAGGCGAGCGCGGCCGAGGCGACGACGCCGGAATTGGCGCAGGCGCGGGCAGACGCGCTCAAGGGCCAGTTCGTGATGGACATGCACACCCATTTCCTGCGCGACGACACCCGCCTGGAGGGCTTCGTGCGCTCGCGCGAGGCGGTGGGCAAGGCGGGTTGGAACCCCGGCCTCGCCGGCCGGCCGCAGACCATCGAGGACCTGAAGTTCGCCAACTACTTCAAGGAAATCTTCCTCGACAGCGACACCAAACTCGCCTGCATCAGCGGCTCCTATTCGGTGGACGAGCGCGATTCCTTCCTCACCAACCGGATGAAGTCCGACGCGCGCGAGCGCGTCAATCGCGAGGCCGGCACCCGGCGCATGTATTCGCACGCGATCTTCACGCCGGGCTGGCCTGGCTGGCTGGAGAAGGTGGACGAGGAGAACGAGACGCTGCGGCCGGACTCCTGGAAGGGCTACACCATAGGCGACAACACCAACAAGCACCTCTCCAAGTTCCCGTTCCGGCTCGACGACGAGAAAATCATGTACCCGTTCTACGAGCGGCTGGCAAAGGCGATGCAGCGCTATCCGGATCGCCCGGGCCTGAAGAACGTCTGCATCCACCAGGGCCTGTTCCCGCCGGTGATCGAGAAGCGCTTCCCTCACCTGCTCGACTACTGTCACGTTGGCGACGTGGGCAAGGCGGCAAAGGACTGGCCGCAATTGAACTTTGTCATCTACCACTCCGCCTACCGCTGGGGCGGAGGCCCGACTACCGCGCAGCAGGCCTGGGAGCAGGTCGAGCGCACAGGGCGGGTCGAGTGGGTGAACGATCTCGCCGAGATCCCGGCGAAGTTCGGCGTGAGCAACGTCTACGCGGATCTCGGCCAGATCTTTGCCCAGAGCACCATGGCCGATCCACGCGTCTGCGCCTTCATGATGGGCACGCTCGTGAAGGGCATGGGCGCGGACCACGTCGTCTGGGGCACCGACGCCATCTGGACCGGCTCGCCGCAGTGGCAGAGCGAGGCCCTGCGCAGGCTGGAGATCCCGGAGGGGATGCTGCGGCGCTACGGTTTCGCGCCGCTGGGCGCCGCGGACGGTCTGGTGAAGCGAGCCATCCTCGGGGACAACAACGCGCGCCTGTACGGCTACTCAGCCGCCCGACGCGCTGAGTTGGCGACAGACAAGGTCGCGTACTGGAAAGGACTCTACGAAAAACACGGTGGCGAGCGGAGCAACCTCGCTTATGGCTACGCCGCGGCGCGCGCCCGCGGGTAGAAGCCGAGCGCCCGCCTCAGCAGGAAGGTAGCGATCGCCAAATTGAGCAGGTTCCAGGCGATGCCGTTGAGAAACGCGGTCTTGTAGGAGCCGGTGAGGTCGAAGATCCGGCCCGTCATCCAGCCACCCAGCGCCATGCCGAGCAGTGTGCACATCAAAACGATCCCGGTGTAGGTGCCGGCGACGCGGGCGGGGAAGTACTCCCGCACGATGATGGCGTAGGCGGGCACGATGCCG
>SXNB01000269.1 GCA_005777205.1 Burkholderiales bacterium
CGGGTGCGCGTGGCGGCCGTCGCCAGCGTTGATGACGTGCTCGTGCGGCTTGACGTGGCGCGCGATCAGGTGCGGCGCGCCCGAGGACGCGTGGCGCACCACGAACACGTCGGCCTGCATTGCCGAGAGGTTGGCGACCGTGTCGAGCAGCGACTCGCCCTTGGAGGCCGAGGACACCGAGACGTTGAGGTTGATGACGTCGGCCGACAGGCGCTTGGCGGCGATCTCGAACGTGGTGCGGGTGCGCGTTGAATTCTCGAAGAACAGGTTGAACACACTTTTGCCCCGCAGCAGCGGCACCTTCTTCACCTCGCGCTCGGTGACGTCCGCGAACGGCTCGGCGGTGTCCAGGATCTGCAGCAGGATCTCCCGCGGCAGGCCCTCGATGGACAGCAGGTGCTGCAGCTCGCCGTTGGCGTTGAGCTGCGGGTTGCGGCCGGCGCTAAGTTGCACGTTCCAGCTCCAGCGACAGGCGGCCGTCGGCGGCGCGCTTCAGGCGCAGCCGCATGCCCTCGGGCACCTGCACCTGCGCCCCGCAGTGCTGGGCGCAGATCGGCAGCTGCCGGCCGCCGCGGTCGGCGAGCACCGCGAGCGCGATGCTGCGCGGACGGCCGTAGTCGAACAGCTCGTTCATCGCCGCGCGCACCGTGCGCCCGGTGAAGAGTACGTCATCCACCAGCAGCAGGTCGCGACCGCCGACGTCGAACGGGATCCGGGTGCGCTTGGGGTCGTGCTTCAGGCCCTGCTTGGCATAGTCGTCGCGGTAGAAGGCGATGTCCATCAGGCCAAGCGGTTCCTTCAGGCCCAGCAGCGCGTGCAGGCGCTCGGCGAGCCAGGCGCCGCCGGTGTACAGGCCGATCATCGCGGTCGCCGGGGTCACGCGCGGCTTCAGCTCGGCGACAAGGCCGGGCAGCAGGGATTCCGCGTCAGGAAGGGCAATCATGCCGTCCGCTCGTTGAAATACTGCTCCAGCACCAGTTGTGCCGCGTGCGAATCGAGCGCCTTGCCGCGCGAGAGCGCCGCAGCCTTACGGCTGCCGTAGGCGACGCGCATCCGGCTTTCCACCTCCACCGAGCTGTAGCGCTCGTCCACCAGCGCCACCGGCAGGCGAAAGCGCCCGTTCAGCTGGCGCGCGAAGCGCTCGGCGCGGCGCGTCATCTCGTGCGGCGCGCCGTCTTCGCCCAGCGGCCGCCCGACCACGAACTGCGCGGGGTTCCACCGCTTCACCAGCAGGCCGATCGCGGTGAGCCGTCCAGGCGCGTTTTGCGCGACCACCGCCAGAAGGGGGTGCGCGGTGCCGAGTTCCGGCTCGCCCACCGCAACGCCGATGCGCTGCAATCCGAAATCAAAAGCGAGGATGGTGCCCGCGGCTTTGCCGATGGCCTGCTCAGGCATGTCCCGCGACGTCGGCGAGACGCGCATAGTTCAGGCCGAGCAGTTCCATGGCCGCGGTCAGACGTTCCTCGGCCGGGGTTTCGAACAGGATGCTGTCGCTCGCCTCCACCGTCAGCCAGGCGTTCTGCGACAGCTCGTGCTCAAGCTGCCCGGCCGTCCAGCCGGCGTAGCCGAGCGACACCAGCATCCTGCCCGGCCCCTCGCCCCTCCCGACCGCCTCCAGGATGTCCTTGGAGGTGGTGAGGCCGATGGCGTCGCGCACGCGCAGCGTCGACTGCCAGTTGCCGGTGGGCGCATGCAGGACGAAGCCGCGATCGGTCTGCACCGGGCCGCCGAAGTAGATCGGCGCATCGGCCATGTCGGTGCTGCCCATGGACAGCGACAGGCGCTCGAACAGGGCTTGCAGGGTCATGTCGATGGGGCGGTTGACCACGATGCCCAGGGCGCCTTGGTCGTTGTGCTCGCAGACGAACGTCAAGGTCCTCGAAAAATACGGATCGGCCATGTTTGGCATGGCAATCAGGAAGTGATGCGTAAGATCGATCGAAGACATGCTCGACATAATTTTACCGCATGCGGCCGCGCGGCGGGTCCTGCGCGGGTCCCCCGCCGCTATGCTGCCGCGCGGCCCCAGCCTGCCTCGCCCCCCCCGACATGCGCATCTTGCTCACCGGCTACTCGGACCTCGCCGCGATCGTAGGCTCGGTCAACGACAGCGAAGTGTTCCGCTTTGTTTCCAACCCCTGAACGAGGACGAACTGCGCGGTGCGCTGGTGCTGGGCGAGGCGGCGATCGCGCGCGGCTTCAGGGAACTTGCTCGCGGCGCCTGGCCGGTGCACGAGGCGGCGATCGCGGAGGACGCACTCGCCCTGCTCGCCGCCGAGGAGATCGGCACCCTGGTGTGCGACCTGGATTCGGCGCCGGGGGATCCAGCGGCGGCGCTGGACCACTACGCGCGCCTGATGCGCACGCCGGGAAAGCTGCGCGCCAAATCGGCGAAGAAACGCCGGGAGGAAGGTGCCGAAGCGGGTTCGCTGCTGGGCCGCATCAAGGCGCTGGGCGGGCGCTTCGCCTCGATGCTGGGCAAAATCTGAGCCGCGCTCAGATCTCCATCATCTCGAAATCGTCCTTGCGCGCGCCACACTCCGGGCAGGTCCAGTTCATCGGCACGTCTTCCCAGCGCGTACCGGGCGCGATGCCCTCGCCGGGAATGCCGGCGGCCTCGTCGTAGACGAATCCGCAGATCAGGCACATCCAGGTCTTGTACTGCACGACGTTCTCGGTCATCGAATTGGGAATGCCCGTGGTTGACGGTGGGATAGAATGAATTGCGATATTAAACCAACCCCAGCGGCGCCTGCGTGAACGCGCGACCCCCGATCGTCCTTTGTTTCGCTGCATCCGATCCCACCGGAGGGGCCGGCGCGCAGGCGGACATCCTCACCCTCGCCGCGCTGGGCTGCCATCCGCTGTCGGTCCTGACCGCGCTCACTGCGCAGGACACCCGCGGCGTGCACGGCGTGCAGGCGGTGGAGAGCGCCTGGGTGGAGGCGCAGGCGCGGCGCCTGCTCGAGGACATGCCGGTGGATGCGTTCAAGATCGGCGTGCTGGGTTCGGCCGCGAACGTCGAGGCCGTGGCGTGCGCCATCGGGAATTTTCCACGCCTGCCGGTGGTGCTCGACCCGGTGCTCGCCTCCGGGCGGGGCGACGCGCTCGCGGACGAGGCGACTCTGGAGGCGCTGTGTACGCGCCTGCTTCCGCTCACCACGATGCTCACGCCCAACAGCCTCGAGGCGCGCCGGCTCTGCGCCGACAATGGCGCCGGGTTGGAGGCCTGCGCAGCGCGCCTGGTCGAGATGGGCACCAAGTACGTCCTCATCACCGGAACGCACGAACCCGGCGCACAGGTGGTCAACACCCTGTATGGCGCGCCCGGCAAGCTGCGCGAGGACCGCTGGCCGCGCCTGCACGGCGGCTACCACGGCTCGGGCTGCACGCTCGCCTCCGCGCTCGCCGCGTTCCTCGCCAGGGGATTGCCGGTGCCCGAGGCCGCGCACGAAGCCCAGGCCTTCACCTGGAAAGCCCTGCAG
>SXNB01000270.1 GCA_005777205.1 Burkholderiales bacterium
GATCGCCAAGCTCATCGCGCACGCGCCGACGCGGGATGGAGCGCGCGTGCAGCTTGCCGCGGCGCTGGAGGAAACGGTGGCCGACGGCCTGCCAACGAACAAGGACTATCTTGCCGCCGTCCTGCGCGACCAGCGGTTCGCGGACGGGGAGGCGACAACGGAATTCCTGTCGCGTTTCGATCCGGACGCCGGCAATTTCGGCGAATGGAGCGGCTGGAGCAACAACCCGGCGCACCGCTCGCGCGGTAGCGTGCGCTTCTTCGAGCGCCACGCCAGCCGCGATCCGCTGCGAGGCTGGGGCGCTGGCGACGGCAGGCTGCTCGCGCCGATGAACGGGCGAGTGGTCTCAGTCAATACGAAGACGGGCGAGACCGTGGCCGCCAACAAGGCCTTGGTAGTGCTGGAAGCGATGAAGATGGAGCATGTCCTCGATTTCCCGTTCGCTGTGACGGTCAAGGCGGTGCACGTCGAGGCGGGTGCGCAGGTGGCGCCCGGCAAGCTGCTCATGGAGCTGGAGCCAGCCGCGTGATCCACCCCACCCTCACTTCGGAGCAAGAGGCGTTCCGCGACACGGGGTGGTGGGACGGCACCGATTACGTGGTGAAGGGCGAGAGAGTCTTCATCACCTCCGGCATGCGCACCGACTACGACACCATCGCGGTCAGGACCGGCGGGCCGGGCGCGGCCGGCTTCGCCCAGGCCTGCCTAGAGGATGCGCTTGCCTGGGCAAGGAAGCGGAAGACCTTCGGCGGCCCGCTGATCGGCCACCAGGTGATCCGCCACAAGCGGGTGGACATGCAGGCGAGGATCCATAGCGCACGCGCGCTCCTCTACGACACCGCCTGGAAGCTGTCGTCGCAGCCGCGGGAGCCGAAATGGATCGCGCAGCTGGCGATGCTGAAGAACCTGGCGACCGATACCATGCAGTTCTGCGCCAACGCCGCGGTGCAGACGCTGGGGGGCGCCGGCTTCATCCGCGGCTCGCGCGCCGAGCGCATCTACCGGGAGGCGAAGGTGATGCAGATCGGCGGCGACAGCACCGAGATCATGAAGGACCTCACCGCTCGGCAACTGGAATGGCAGCCATGAGCACCGTCAAGACGAAGGCCCTGCAGGCCCTGATGCGCAAGGTGATGGAGGAGATGATCCCCTTCAACAAGTACCTGGGTTTGAAGGTCAAGTCGTTCGACCGCGACGCGGCCAAGCTGCGCTTCGACATGCGTCCGGAACTGATCGGCAACCCGAGCCTGAAAATCCTGCACGGCGGGGTGATCTCGGCGGCGCTGGACGTGACGGGCGGCTTTGTCATCATGCTGGGCCTCGCGCACGAGGTCGATAGCGTGCCCACCTCGTTCCCGAAGATGGGCACCATCGACCTGCGGGTGGACTACCTGAGGCCCGGACGGGGCAAATACTTCATCGCCACGGCGCGTATCGTCAGGAAGGGCAGCCGCATTGCGGTGACGCACATGGAGTTGCACAACGACGCGGGCGAGCTGATCGCCACCGGGGGCGCGGCCTACGCGATCGGATAAATGTGCACGTTCGTGCACATTTACCCCCTGCCACCCCTCAGCGCCTGACGAATCTCAGCGTAAAACGATCGCTCTCCTCCATCGCGGCGTACTTCGCCCGATCCTTGTCCTTCAGCCGGTATGCCGGCGGCAGGGTCCAGACACCCTCGGGGTGACCCTTGGTGTCGCGCGGGTTCACGTTCACCTCGGACACGCCAGCCAAGCGGAAGCCGGCGCGCTGGATCACACCAATGGCGTAGTCCTCGCGTACGTAGCCTGACTTCATCTGCGCTTCCTGCGTGCGGTCGGTGCGGCCGCGATGGTCCACCTTGCCCAGCGCGAAAGAAAAACGGCGCCTTGAGGCGCCGTTTCCGTCCTGCATGATGGGATTGCTCAGTTGGTGAGGTAGTCCGTCAGCGTCACCCACTTGCCGCCCTGGATCTGGCACAGGCGCGCCCGGTTGGAGCCCAGGTGTTTGGTCGCGGTGAACTTCTGCTCGTCGAAGCCGAACATGTCGCGCGGGATGACAATGCTCTCCAGCGCCTTGGCGAAGCTGTCGTTGCTCAGCTTTGGCCCGGCCTTCTCGGCAGCCATGGCGAACATGTTCACCATGGCATAGCCATAGGCCGCGAAGATGTCGCCATCGGCGTTGTAGGCCTTCTTGTAGCCCGCGATCCAGTTGCGCACGTTGGCCGAGGCGTCGTCCGCATAGGGGTAGTTGCTGGTGCAGGCGGAGTAGAAGCCCTCGACCAGCCCCTTGCCCAGGGCGTGGATCAGGTGCGTGTAGCTGGCGGTGGTGCCGATGAAGTCGGCGCTGAAGCCGAGCTTGCGCGCAGTGGCGATGGTGCCGATGGTCTCGCGGATGATGGTGCCCATGACCACGGCCTCGCAGCCGGCGCCGCGCATCTTCTGGACTTGCGACGAGAAATCGGTGGCGCCGCGCTTGTAAGTGGTGACCTCGTGGTACTTCATGCCGAGGTCCTTGAGCGCCGCCTCGCCGCCGCCGTGCACCTCCAGGCCGAAGTCGTCATCCTGGTGCAGGGCGCAGACGCGCTTGTGGCCCTTTTCTTTGATCAGCTGCTTGAGGCCGGCGCGCATCTGGTCGAAGTAGGTGGCGGCGAAGGAGTACTTGTACTTGTGCAGCGGATCGTACATCTGGCGCGCGGCGGCCAGCGGGAACAGGTGCAGCACACCCTTTTCCAGGTACAGCGGCATCGCGGCCATGGCGGTCGGGGTGCCGATCGAGCCGATGGCGGCGAAGATCTTGTCTTTCTGGATCATTTTCTGCGCCGCGAGCACGGCCTTCTTCGGGTCGTAGCCGTGGTCCTCGACCACCAGCTTGATCTTGCGTCCGTGGATGCCGCCCGAGGCGTTGATCTCGTCGATCCTCATGCGCATGCCGTTCACGGCCGGCTTGGAGAACGGCGCGACCGGACCGGACATGTCCTGGGCGGTGCCAAGGACGATCTCCTTCGCGGTCACGCCCTGGCCCTGGGCGTGGGCTAAACCGGCGGCGCCAAGGGCGGCGGCGGCAATGGTCAATGCGATGCTGCGTTTCATCTGATTCCCTCTTACAAAAAGTGTGCGGAGGATTTTAACCTATGCCGCCTCTTTGACGTACATGGACTCGATCAGGTCGCGGTACTTCTCGTTCACCAGCTTCCTCTTCAACTTCATGGTCGGGGTCAGTTCCTCGTCCTCGGCGGTCAGCTTCTGCTCGATCAAGCGGAACTTCTTCACCTGCTCGACCCGGGCGAAGTGCTTGTTGACCCGGTCGATCTCGGCCTGCACCAGGGCCTGAATCTCGGGCCGGCGGCACAGGCTGGCGAAGTTGGAGAACGGGATGGCGTTGTCCTGGGCGAAGCGCTCGACGTTCTCGTGGTCGATCATGACCAGCGCCGTCAGGTAGGGGCGCTTATCGCCGATCACCACCGCGTCGGTGATGTAGTGGGAAAACTTGAGATGGATCTCGAACTCCGAGGGCGTGATGTTCTTGCCTCC
>SXNB01000271.1 GCA_005777205.1 Burkholderiales bacterium
CGCGCGAGAAGATGAACCTCGAGCTGCTGCGCATCTGGAAGGAGGCCGGCAAGACCATCGGTTTCGTCACCCACGGCATCTCGGAAGCGGTGTTCCTCGGCACCCGGGTGGTGGTGCTGACCGCCGGCCCGGCGAAGATGGCGGACAACTTCGCGATCGACCTTCCGCATCCTCGGACCCTCGACATGAAGACGCATGAGCGCTTCGGCGAGTACACGCGCCGGATCTACCGCCTGCTGGGGATGGAATGAAAGGCGGAACCGGCAGTTTGAGGACGGGCGCCAAGCGCGACCCGGAAAAAAATCGCGAGCGCATCCTCGCCGCCGCGCTCGAAGAGTTCGCGCGCTACGGCCTGGGCGGCGCGCGCGTGGACCGGATCGCCGCGCACGCCGGCGCCAATAAGCGCATGCTCTACTACTACTACGGCAACAAGGAGGACCTGTTCCTTGCGGTGCTAGAGTCGCGTTACGCGCATATCCGCCGCGCCGAGCTCGGGCTGCGGCTGGGCGCGCTCGACCCGGCCGAGGGCATCCGGCGGCTGGTGGCCTTCACCTGGAACTACTACCTGAAGCATCCGGAGTTCCTGACCCTGCTCAACAGCGAGAACCTGCACCGCGGGCGGCATCTGCGGCGCTCGCGCCAGATCGCCGCGATACACTCACCGCTGGTCGCCATGCTGCGGGACCTGCTCGAGCGCGGCGTGCGCCAGGGGGCGTTCCGCAAGGGCGTGGATCCGGTGCAGCTGTACATCTCGATCGCGGGACTGGGCTACTTCTACCTGAGCAACCGGCATACGCTGTCCACCATTTTCGAGCGCGACCTGCTGGCCGCGCGAAGCAAGTCCAAGCGCCTGAAGCACATGACGGCGCTCGTCCTGGGTTACCTGATGAAGTAAGCGAAAACAAGGCGGCGCCACGGGCGGTGCCGCCGCAGGGACGCGCGCATCGCCGCGCGCGCCATCGGCTACATCAGGGGCATCCTCGAGGCACCGCGGGAACGCGAGTGCCTCACTTCAGCCTTGACTCGCCATCCGTGCTCCACCGAAAATGTAACGAACCGGTTAAATCATGGTACGCGCGGTGGGCGCCGTCAAGCTGAAACTCGAGTCAATCGACTTCCTGGAGCGGGACGTGAAGCTGCGCATGCCGTTCCGCTTCGGCGTGGTGACGCTCACCGAGTCGCCGCAGGCCTTCGTGCGCTGCCGCATCCGCACCGAGGATGGACGGGAGGCGGAAGGGGCGGCGGCCGAACTGCTGGCGCCGAAGTGGTTCGACAAGAACCCGGCGCTTTCCAACGAGGACAACTACGAGCAGTTGCGCGATTCCCTGCGCGCCGCGCGCGGCAAGTACCTGGCGCGGGGCATGACCACCGCCTGGCGGTACGCTTCGCCGGGGAAGGGCCTGGTGGAGAACTACGGTCCCGCGTTGCTGGATCGGGCCATTCTGGACGGCTTGCTTCGCTGCCTGGGCATGTCCTTCTACCAAGGCATCCAGCAGAACGTCATCGGCGCGGAGCCTTTCGAAGGCCTGGACCTGCCGGCCAGTTTCGCCAATTTGAGGCCGGCCAGCCGCATCGCTGCCCGCCACACCGTGGGCCTGGTCGATCCGATCACGGCCGCCGACCAGAAAGAGCGGGTTAACGACGGCCTGCCCGAAACCCTGGAGGAGGTGGTGGTGCGCTACGGCCAGCGCTGGTTCAAGCTCAAGGTCGGCGGCGAGGCCAGGGCGGACGTCGAGCGGCTGTGCGCGATCGCCGCCGTGCTCGACCGCATCCCGCAGCCCTATCACGCCTCGCTGGACGGCAACGAGCAGTATGAGGACATGGAAGGCGTGGCCGAGCTGTGGTCGAAAATGAAGTGCGAGCCCAGGCTCGCGCGGCTGGTCGACAGCATCATCTTCATCGAGCAGCCGGTAAAGCGGCAAAAGGCGCTGAAGCGGAACATCGCTGGCATCGACAAGCCGGTGATCATCGACGAGTCGGACGATTCGCTGGAGGCGTTCGTGCGCGCGAAGGCACTTGGCTACAAGGGAGTGTCCTCCAAGACCTGCAAGGGCATCTTCAAGTCGCTGATCAATCGCGCGCGCTGCGCCGCCTGGGGGCCGCAATATTTCATGTCCGGCGAGGACCTGACGATACAACCGGGCCTCGCGCTGCAGCAGGATCTGGCGCTGGTGTCGTTGCTGGGGCTCACGCATCTCGAGCGCAACGGGCACCATTACGTGAACGGCATGGCCGGGCTCGGCAAGGGCGAGCAGGACGCGTTTCTCGCCGCGCATCCCGATCTCTACGAACGCAGCCACGGTGCGGTACGCGTGAAAATCACCGACGGCGAACTGGCGATCGGTTCGCTCGGTTGCAAGGGCTACGCGAGCGCCGCGATGCCGGACTGGACATCGATGAAGGAGATGCAGCCATGAGTTTTCGCGTGGTCGGCACAAACCACACCAGCTTTACCGTATCGAGCCTCGATCGCACGCTGCCGTTCTTCCTCGAATGCCTCAAGTTCAAGCTCGTCTCGCGCGCGGCGCGCGACCCGAAGATCGTCGAGAGGGTCACCGGCGTACCGGGCGCGGACATGGAGATTGCGTTTGTCTCCGGCCACGGCCACACCGTGGAGCTGATCGAGTACAAAGCGCCCGCGAACAAGGGGAAGGTGCAGGCAAGGCCCTGCGACACGGGCTTCGCGCACCTCGCGTTGAACGTCGATGACGTCGATGGCGCGGTGTCCGCCTCCGCCGCCTATGGCGTGACGGCGGTGAGCGCGCCGGTAGCGATCAATGCGGGTCCCAATCGGGGACGCAAGGTGGTCTATTGCCGGGACGGCGACGGAGTCACGTTTGAATTCATCGAGGTGAAAACATGAAACATGTGCTGGTCGGTGTTGCGACGCTTCTCTTTGCGTCCCTGTCATTCGCGCAGAATTTCCCGGCCCGGCCAGTCACCTTGCTGGTGACCTTCCCGGCCGGAGGCCCGACCGACATCGCGGGGCGGGCGCTGGCCGAGGCGACTTCGAAGCATCTCGGTCAGCCGGTGGTGGGGGAGAACCGGCCCGGCGCGACGGGCACGCTGGGCGCCGCCGCCCTCGTCAACGCGCGGCCGGACGGCTACACCGTGAGCATGATCCCGATCACCGCGCTGCGCCTGCCGCATATGGAGAACGTGGCCTTCGACCCGATCAAGGACATCCGCTACGTGATGGGCGTTTCCGGCTACGTATTCGCGGTGATCGTGAGGGCGGACGCGCCCTGGAAGAACATGGCGGACCTGGTTGCGGCGGCGAAGGCGAAGCCCGGCGAGATCAGCTACGGCTCGCACGGCATCGGCGGCTCGGTGCACCTCGCTACCGAGGAGTTTTCCGCGGCGCAGGGCATCAAGCTGAACCATATTCCCTACAAAGGCAGCGCCGACATGCTGGCCGCGATGCTGGGCGGACACTTGAACGTGGCGGTGGATTCCACCGGCGCGGTGCCGCACGTGGCGGCGGGCAAGGCGCGCGTACTGGCGGTGTACACCGAAAAGCGCGCCGCGGTCTGGCCCGATGTGCTGACCATGACGGAGTTGGGCTACGGCATTGTCTCCACCAGCCCCTACGGCATCGGCGTACCCGCCGCCACGCCGCCGGCGGTGGTGAAGGTCCTGCACGATGCGTTCAAGAAAGGCCTCGAGGACCCGATTCACACCAGGACGCTTGAGAAGTACAACCAGCCGCTCTGGTACCTGTCCAGCGAGGACTACACCAGGTGGGCGCGTGAACAATACGAGAAGGAGCGCGTCATCATCGAGCGCCTCGGCCTGACGAGGAAAAAGTGATGGACCAGAAGCGTATCGGCATCATCATGCACGGGGTCACCGGGCGCATGGGCATGAACCAGCACCTCGTGCGCTCCATCCTCGCCATCCGAAAGGAAGGCGGCGTGGCGCTTAAGGACGGTACCCGGCTCATGCCCGATCCCATTCTGATCGGCCGCAATCCGGACAAGATCCGAGCGCTGGCGCAGGAGCACGGCGTGGCGCGCTGGGGCACGGACCTGAAGCAGGCGCTGCAGTCGAAGGAGGACAGCATCTTCTTTGACGCTGCCTCCACCAAGCTACGGCCGAAGCTCCTCAAGCAGGCGATCGCCGCCGGCAAGCACGTTTAGTGCGAGAAGCCGGTGTCCACCACACTCGCCGAGGCCATGGATCTCTACAGGGCGGCGAAAAAAGCCGGCGTGAAGCACGGTGTGGTGCAGGACAAGCTGTGGTTGCCGGGCATGCTGAAGCTGGCGAAGCTGCGCGAACAAGGTTTCTTCGGCAGGATTCTCTCAGTACGCGGCGAG
>SXNB01000037.1 GCA_005777205.1 Burkholderiales bacterium
CGGGCGCCACGCGTTGTAGTGATTTCCCCAGGGATATTCGCCGGGCCGGATGGTGACGAAGCGGTAGCGGCCCTCGGCGTCGGTCAGGCAGCGGCCGGCACCGGTGAAATTCGGGTCCATGGGCGCATCGTGCTGGTCCACCTTGTGCGGATAGCGGCCCGCGGAATTGGCCTGCCAGATCTCCACCAGTGTGTGCGGCACTGGACGGGCGTTCTCGTCCAGCACGCGGCCGCTCACGATGATGCGCTCCCCAATCGGCGGGCCCTTGTGCTGGCCGGTGAGGTCATGGTCCTCGGAGCGGACCTCGTCGTGCCCGAACACCGGGCCGGTGAATTCGGACAGCGTGTGCGGCAGGATCACCAGCGGCCGCGTCGGTGCGCGCTTCACCGTCGAGGCGTACATCGGGAACAGGTACTCCGGCTGCGTGCCGGGGAGGGGCCGGCGATAGCCGGTCACTTGCATTTGGGGTCCAGGTTTCGCTCGCTTCATCGCGCTACTCCGCGTCGGGTTGTTTCGAGGGCTGCGCGCGGTCGAAGGCCTCCAGCTTCATGCATTCGGCAAACACGCGCATCACCGTCGGGTAGGCCGTAGTGTCGCACTGATAGCGATGCGCGTTGAAGACCTGCGGCACCAGGCAGCAGTCGACCATGGTCGGCGCAACGCCCTGCGAAAAAGTGCCGGTTCCGGCGCCGGGGTGCGCGAGTTCCGCCTCCAGCTTGGCCAGGCCATCGGCGATCCAGTGGCGGTACCACGCATGGATCTGGTCTTCGGACTGGCCGAGCGATCGTTTCAGGTGTTGCAATACCCGCAGGTTGTTCACCGGATGGATTTCGCAGGCAACCAGCATCGACAGCGACCGCACCCGTGCCCGCGCGAAGGCCTCCTTGGGCAGGAGCGGCTTCTCCGGGCGCGTCTCATCGAGGTACTCCATGATGGCGAGCGATTGCGTCAGCAGGCGCCCGCCGTCCTCCAGCGCGGGCAGCAGCCCCTGAGGGTTCAGCGCGCCGTAAGCGGCCTCGCGGTGCTGGCCCTTGGCAAGGTGCACGAACGCGGGCTCGTAGGCGAGGCCCTTGAGGTTAAGCGCGATGCGCACGCGGAAAGCGGCCGAGCTGCGGAAGTACGTATAGAGCTTCATGTCCTTTTCTCCTGGAGCCCGAGCAGCTTGGCCGCGTTCTCCTTCATGATGAGCGGACGCACCTCGGGCTTGATGGGCAGCTTCTCGAACTCGGCGATCCAGCGATCAGGCAGGATGACCGGATTGGCGTACTTGATGCGCAGTCCGCCGCCGCCGCGCATGCCAGCGCCGATGCCGGTCTGGCCGGTGTGGAAGATCGCCGGCAGCTTTGCCTCCGCGATCACCTCGTACAGCGGGTAGGCCTGCGGGTCGTTCGGGAAGAAGCCCTGGATGATGGGGTGGAATTTGAACCCCTTCACGCCGTAGTCCTTGATGAGGCGCCTCGCCTCGCGAACGCCCATCTGCCCGCTCGCCTCGAGCGCCTCTTTCTCCGCCTCGTCGGGCAGCACCCGGGTCGAGGTTTCGGCGTGGGTGTGGATGTCGATAGCGACCAGGGCATCAACGTTCATCTTCTGGCCCATGTCCGGCCCCCTCCCTGTGCCCGCAGCAGCCTCGGCGAAGCGGGGTCAGCATGCAGTTCCTCGACCAGCTCGGCGCGGCGCTTGAGCGCGATGTCGGCGGGACCCCGCGCGACCTTGCGGGCGCGCATTCGCCGCCGCTTATAACGCTGGCGCAATCGTGACCCGGATCTCCGCCACGCCGTCGACCCCGGCGTGCATCTCGTCACCCGGCTTGACCGGTCCCACGCCCGCGGGCGTGCCCGAGTAGATGATGTCCCCGGGTTCCAGCGTGTAGTACTCGGAGAGGAAGGCGATTTGCTCAGGCACCGACCAGATCATGTCCGAGAGGTCGGCCTTCTGGCGCTCCTTGCCGTTCACCTTGAGCCAGATGGCGCCCTTGGCGGGATGGCCGATTTTCGCCGCGGAGTGCAGCGCGCTGCAGGGCGCGGCTTCGTCGAAGTCCTTGCCGAAGTCCCAGGGCCGGCCGTGGTCCTTGCCGTGCTGCTGCAGGTCGCGCCGCGTCATGTCGAAGCCCACGCCGTAGCCGAAGATATGGTCGTTGGCCTGTGCCGCCGGAATGCGCCGGCCGCCGCGCGCGATGGCGACCACCATCTCGGTCTCGTAGTGGCAGTTCGCGGTCTTCAGCGGGTAGTGGAACGTTCCGCCCGGGGGCACCAGCGCATGCGCCGACTTGATGAAGAAGAATGGGATCTCGCGTCCATCGCCGCCCATTTCCTTCTGGTGCTCGACGTAGTTACGCCCGACGCAGAAGATGCGGCGCACCGGGAACAGGTCGGCGGAACCCGCCACCGGCAGCGCCGGCGGGATCCATGCGGGAATGACGAAGGCCATGGTCAATCTTTCTCGGGGTTGTCGTCTTGTGGACCCCGCTATTTTAGCTTTTGCCGGCCAGTTCTCGCTGCAGCAGTTCGCGCAGTTTGTAGCGTTGCACTTTGCCGGTTGCGGTGCGTGGCAGTTCGGCGACGCTGCGGATCCACTTCGGCCGCTTGAAGCGCGGCAGGCTTGCTTCGCAAGCGCGGCTCGCCGCCTCGCACGCGCGCGCCTCGTCGCCGCGCGCCGCCACGAACAGCGCCAGGCGCTCGAAGCCCTCAGCGTCCACGACGGTCACGCAGGCCGCCTCGGCAACCAGCGGGTCGACCGCCGCCGCCTCCTCCAGCTCCCCGGGCTGGACCCACTGGCCGGCGATTTTCACCAGTTCGTCGGCGCGGCCCTGGTGGATGTAGAAGCCCTCGGCATCGCGCGCGAACAGGTCCTGGGTGCAGAACCAGCCGTCCTCGAACTGGGCACGTGTCTGCTCGGGCCGGTTGACGTAGCCCGACGCGAGCGCCGGGTGGCGCAGCCAGAGCACGCCGGGTTCGCCCTCGGCGGGTTCTCTGCCCGCGGCGTCGCGCAGGCGCGCTTCGATGAGCGGCAACAGGCGCCCGGTGCGGCCGCGGCTGTCGGAGCCCGGCGGCATCATCATGCAGGCGCAATAGGCCTCGGAGTTGCCGTAGAGGCTGAGGATCTGCGTGCCGACTGCGGCCCGCCATTGCTCGATCACTGGCAGCGGCAGGCGCTCGCCGGCAGCGAGGAAATGGCGGATCGGACGCAGCGGCGCGAGCGCCTCCCGCGGTTCGCCCAGCAGGCGCCGGTAGAAGGACGGCACGCTGAACATCGCCACCGGGCGGTGGCGCGCCGCCGCCGCGAGCGCCGTGGCCGGGTCGGCCCAGTCCGCGAGCGCGATCCCGGTTGCACCGACCGACAGCGTGCCAAGCAGGCCATGCTCCAGGCCGTAGGCGAAGAAGTACTTTGAGGTGGCAAAGACTCGATCGCCCGCGGTGATCCTGAGCAGGCGCAGGGCCTCGCCCGAGGCCATGACCGATGCATGCGTGTGGACGATGCCCTTAGGATTGCCGGTGGTGCCTGAAGAGTAGAGCCAGAACGCCGGCGTCGCCGGATCCGCAGCGCTTGCGGCGGTGGGTACGGCGCGCGCGAGTTCGGCGCGCCAGTCGCGGGCGTCCGCGGGGACGGCCGCCCCCGCGACCGCGAGGCTGCCCTCGCGCGCCTGTTCGGCGGCCAGGTCGGGTCGCGCCGTGGTGAACACGTCTTCTATGATCGCCAACCGCGCGCCGCTATCGGCGCGGATATGCCGGAACTCGTCATCGGTGAGCTTGGTGTTGAGCGCGATGGCCGCCGCGCCCGCACGAACCGCGCCCAGCCAGGCGGCGGCGAACTCCGGCGTGTCGCGCATGAGCAGGAGCACGCGGTCGCCGGGACGGATCCCGAGCACCTGCAATGCGCCCGCGGCGCGGGCCACCCGGTCCGCGAGATCCCGGTAGCTGACCGCCGCTTCGCCGCACAGCAGCGCGATGCGGTCGCCGTGGCGGGCGAGGGCGTCGGGTCCCAGCAGTTGCTCGGCAGCGTTCACGGGTGCCTGCGGGTAAGATTGTTTGGATGCCCAACAGATTGTGCCTCAAACGGTGAACTCCGCGTTGCGCCAGGGTGCCCTGCCCGACCTGCTCGGCTACCGGCTGCGCCTCGCGCAGCAGGCGGCCTTCCGCGACTTTGCGGCCAGTGTCCAGGGCTTGTCACCGGGGAGAGTGGGTCTGCTGATCCTGATCGACGCCAATCCGGGCGTCACGCAGAGCCGCCTGGCCGAGGCGGTGCGGCGCGATCGCTCGACCATGGTCGGCGTGGTCGATCAACTGGAAGGCAAGCGTCTGGTGGAGCGCCGGCAGGGCGACGACCGGCGTACCAACGGGTTGTGGCTGACCCGCGCCGGACGCGCGCTGCTCGCGCGGGCGCTGCGGCGGATTGCCCAGCATGAGCGGCGCATCGCCTCGCGCCTGTCCGCTGCCGAGCGCCACCGCCTGCTGCAGTTGCTGGGGAAGATCTCCGGGTAAAACCACGGGGTTTCGCCTCGCACGACCGCGTCCATGCGCCCGCGCGCTTGCAGATCCTCACGCGCGATTTCAAACTAGTCTGGATTTTGGTCTGATTACCGCCCTGTCCTGCCGGGGAACACCCTGAAAATTGAAGTCGGCTCGTATGAGGCGAAGACCAAGCTGCCGGAGTTGTTGCGGCAGGTGAAGTCTGGCGAGAGTTTCACCATTACCAACCACGGCAAGGCCGTCGCCGGTCTCGTTCCCAGTGCCGGCGCGAAGGTAAAGGACAAGGTGGCAGCCGTGGCAAAGCTCAAGGCGTTCAGGCGGGCTGAGCCTGTACCAGGCGTTGATCTCAGGGCGCTCATCGAAGCAGAGCGTGCATGAGTTTTGTGCTCGACAATTCGCTAACCATGCGCAGGTTCTTCGGCGATGGTACTCCGAAAGAATTGGCCTATGCCGGCAAGGTGCTGGATGCGATGGTGAAGGCAACCGCTCTGGTGGCGGTTACTTGGGGGCTTGAAGTCGCCAATTTTTTGCCCGGGCGGAAGCCAGGGGCCTGGTGACCGAGGCGCGCAGCGGAGCGTTTCTTGAGATGCTGGGGGGGTGCAGGCGTCACGGTGGACTCGGCGACGCATGCGATGCACTTTCCGACACGTTGCAGCTCGCGCGGCGTTACAGGCGGCCCTCCTAGGATGCTTCGTACTTAGAATTGGCCTTAAGGCTGGGCTTGCCGCTGGCCACGCGGGATAAGGATCTGCAATCGGCAGCCCGGAAAGCCGGCGTCAAGAAGTTCCGTTGAAAGGCATTGCGGTTCCAGCGCTGACCTTGCCCCCGAAAAAGCCTATCCCTTGCTGAGCGACTGAACTTCGGGCAAGGGGAAGGCGAATGCCAAAGGGGAAAAAAGGCACGGAGGAACGACAGGGAGACTGCGGGGAAAACTACATCCGGTACGCGGCCTCGCCGTGGGCCGCCACGTCCAGGCCCTCACGCTCTTCTTCCTCGGTGACGCGCAGGCCGATCGACAGGTCGACAATCTTGAAGGCGATGAAGGCGACCACGGCAGACCAGATGACGGTGGTCCCGACCGCGATGGCCTGGGTCATCACCTGCCCGCCGATGGAGTACTCCTTCGCCACGCCGTTGGCGACATAATCGTAGATCCCGGAGCCGCCCAGCGATGGCGCCGCGAACACGCCGGTGAGCAGCGCGCCGACGATACCGCAGACGCCGTGCACGCCGAACACGTCCAGCGAGTCATCCGCGCCCAGCAGGCGCTTGAGTGCGTTCACGCCCCAGAAGCCGGCAACGCCGGCAACCAGGCCGATCACCAGGCCGCCGCCCACGCCGACAAAGCCGCAGGCCGGGGTGATGGCGACCAGGCCGGCCACCGCGCCCGAGGCGGCGCCCAGGGCGGAGGCCTTGCCGCGCGCGATGGTTTCCACCAGCAGCCAGGCGAGGACCGCCGCAGCCGTGGCGATGATCGTGTTGAGGAACGCGATCGTCGTGGTGCCGTTCGCCTCGAGGTTGGAGCCCGCGTTGATGCC
>SXNB01000272.1 GCA_005777205.1 Burkholderiales bacterium
TCCCGCGCCAGGCGCTGCGCGTAAGCCAGTGGCAGTTCGCCCGCGTGCCCGCTTTCATCAATATCAACTGGCTTCACCGCGAATGGCAGGCCAATCAGGCGCAACAGCTCCTGCCGGCGCGGCGACTGCGAAGCCAGCAGCAAATAACCTAGGCCGGGCGCTAACACGTACAAGAGTTTAGCATGTCGGGTCGCCCTGCGTGTCCGCCAGCAGGATGCCGTCGGTCATGAGCTTCACCGTGGTGTTCCGGCCGACGCGGTCGAGGAAGCGCACCTTGAAGCCCACCGGGCCGCCCAGTTCCACCTTCAGTTCCTCGGCGATGCGCGCCGCAACCGCGCGCGCGGCGATGCGCCGGGGCTGGGTATGGCCGATCATCTTCTCCGCGCCACGGCCCATCTCGAGCAGGATCTTCGGGATCTGGGTGGTCTTGCCCGAGCCGGTCTCGCCGCAAACGATCACCACTTGGTGCTCGGCCACCGCGCGCGCGATGTCGGCGCGCTTCTGGTTGACCGGGAGCGCGGGGTCGAATCCCGGGACTGCGATGCGGTTCACGCCGCCCCGAGGTAGGCCTTCTCCAGCGCCCCGTCCGCCACGAATAATGCTTTGCACCAAAGCTTATTTTCCCCCATCCCAACACCCCAGGAGGTACGCCACCGGTTGAACCTTCATTAGCCTTTCACTACACAGAACTCTCACCCCAACCGCATTCTCATGGTGATGCTCCTACGACAAAAACTTCTCCCGTGCTCAGGATGCCCTTGGGTGTGTTGATAGACCTACACCGCTGCAGCAATTGCAAGAGATCCACCCCACACCCCTTAGATCCACTGGATGGCATTGGGATATCCGCCGACGATTTCGAGGTAAAAGTTGAGTGGGATGAAAGATGGGGCTATTGAGTAGGGCCGAGTATCCGTTCAACATACCGCGCCACCAGGTCCACTTCGAGGTTGACCTTCGCCCCGGCGGCGAGCCGCCCCAGCGTGGTGACCTTCAGCGTGTGCGGGATCAGGTTCACCTCGAACGTTCGCCCGCGCACCACGTTCACCGTCAGGCTCACCCCGTCCACGGTCACCGAGCCCTTTCTCGCGATGTAGCGCGCCAGCGCCGCCGGCACCTGGAACGCGTAGCTGCTGCCCGCCACGGACGCGCACGCGCCAACGCCGTCGACATGGCCGGTGACCAGGTGCCCGCCCAGGCGGTCGCCAAGGGCGAGCGATTTCTCCAGGTTCACCGCGCCGGGATGCTCCAGTCCCGCGGTCACGCGCAGCGTCTCCTTCGAGACGTCGAACGAGAGCCGGCGCCCGGCTTTCTTCGTCACCGTCAGGCAGCAGCCCTGCACGCAAATCGAATCGCCGATGCGCACGTCGCCCAGCGCCAGCTTCCCGGCGTCGAGGACGAACGGTTGCGTGCAAACGATGCGGCCGACGGCATGGACGATGCCGGTGAACATTCAGCGCCTCGCGAGGATGCGCGCGTCGTCGCCGACGCGATCGAGGGAAACCATGCGCAGCCGCGGCCGCGCCTCTAGCGAATCGAACCCCGGCAGGTCCACCATGCCCTGGGCGGCGTCGCCGAGGAAGCTGGGGTTGAGGTAGACCAGGAACTCGTCCACGCAGTCTTCCCGCACCAGGGACCCGTTCAGCCGGAATCCTGCCTCGACGTGCAGTTCGTTGACGCCGCGGCGGGCAAGCTCCTCCAGCAGCGCGGGAAGGTCCACCTTGCCCTGCTGGTTCGGCAGCTGCAGCGTTTCGCCGCGCAGCCGGCGCTGCTTTTGAACGCCGCAGGCGATGAGCACGCTGCCCTCGTCGAAGAGACGCGCGTCCTCCGCGACCTCGAGCCGGCTGTCCACCAGCACCCTGAGCGGCTGGCGCGGGCTCGCCACCTCGCGCACCGTCAGGCGCGGATCGTCGGCCTTCACCGTGCCGATGCCGGTGAGGATGGCGCAGGCGCGCGCGCGCCAGTGGTGGCCGTCGCGCCGCGCCTCCGGGCCGGTGATCCACTGGCTGCGGCCGTTCTGCAGCGCGGTGCGCCCGTCCAGCGTGGCGGCAATTTTCATCCGCACCCAGGGCCGGCCGCGCGTCATGCGCGAGAAGAAGCCGATGTTCAGCTCCCTCGCTTGCGCTTCCATCAAGCCGATGTCGACGCGGATGCCGGCGGCTTCGAGCGTCTCCGCGCCCAGTTCCGCCTTCGGGTTGGGGTCTCGCACCGCGGCCACCACGCGAGCGACGCGCGCCTGGATGAGCGCGTGCGCGCAGGGCGGCGTGCGGCCTTGGTGGTTGCAGGGCTCCAGCGTGACGTACGCGGTGGCACCCTTCGCCGCGCCGCCGGCGGAGGCGAGCGCGTTGGCCTCGGCGTGCGGCGCGCCGGCCTTCTCGTGCCAGCCTTCGCCGATGACGGCGCCGTCCTTCGCCAGGACGCAGCCCACGCGCGGGTTCGGCGTCGCGGTGTAGAGGCCCTTTTCGGCCAGCGCGAGCGCGCGCGTCATCAGGGCGCGGTCGAGCTCGGTGAAGGAATTCACCTCTTCCCACGGCGCGGGGACTTGATCTCCTGCACCGCCTCGCGGAAATCGTCCGGGGTCTCGAAGCTACGGTACACCGACGCGAAGCGGATGTAGGCGATCTTGTCCAGCTTCGCCAGCTCGCGCATCACCAGGTCGCCGACCCGGCTGGTGGGCGTTTCCCGGTCGCCCAGCGAACGCAGCTTCTCCTCGATGCGGTCCACCGCGCCGTCGATGGCCTCGGTAGCCACCGGGCGCTTCCTCAGCGCGAGCACCATGCTGCCCAGCAGCTTGTCGCGGTCGAAGTCGCTGCGGCTGCCGTCCTTCTTCACCAGCCGCGGCATGCGCAGCTCGACGCGCTCGTAGGTGGTGAAGCGCTTGTCGCACTTCGGGCACTTGCGCCGCCGGCGGATGGCGTTGGTGCCCGGGTTGGAGCGCGTGTCCACCACATTGGTGTCCTCGTTGGCGCAGAATGGACAGCGCACGGCGGCGTCTCCGGTGCGCTAGCCGAGGTGTACTGGAAAGCGCGCGCACATTGCCTTGACCTCGCCGGCAACGCGGTTGCGCGTGGCCTCGCCCGAGGAGTCCTCGAGCACGTCGGCGATCAGGTTGGCGAGTTTCTCCGCCTCGGCCGCGCCGAATCCGCGCGAGGTCATCGCCGGCGAGCCGATGCGGATGCCCGAGGTGACCGCGGGCTTCTGCGGGTCGTTGGGGATGGCGTTCTTGTTGACCGTGAGGTGCGCGCGCCCGAGCGCGTCCTCGGCATCCTTGCCGGTCACGTTCGTCGCGCGCAGGTCGAGCAGGAACAGGTGGCTGTCGGTGCCACCCGAAACCACGCGCAGGCCGCGCTTTTGCAGCGTCGCGGCCATGACGCGCGCGTTCTCCAGCACCTTGACCTGGTAGTCCCTGAATTCCGGGCGCAGCGCCTCGCCCAGCGCCACCGCTTTGGCGGCGATGACGTGCA
>SXNB01000273.1 GCA_005777205.1 Burkholderiales bacterium
CCGCCTACGCCCTGCTCGCCTACCAGACCGGCTACATGAAGCGGCACCACAACGCCGCGTTCATGGCAGCCAACTTGTCCGCGGTGATGGACGATACCGACAAGGTGCGCCTGTTTCGCGACGACGCCGAGGCCAACGGCCTGCGCGTGCTGCCGCCGGACATCAACGTGTCGGACTACCGCTTTGTTCCCGTGGACGCGAAATCGGTGCGCTACGGCCTGGGCGGGGTGCGCGGCACCGGTGAATCCGCGGTGCACAGCATCGTCGAGGCCCGCAAGGCGGGTCCGTTCACCGACCTGTTCGACTTCTGCACGCGCGTGGACAAGCGTATCGTCAACCGGCGCGCGGTGGAAGCGCTGGTACGCGCCGGCGCCTTCGACGGCGTCGAACCCAACCGCGCCAGCCTGCTCTCCTCGGTCGGGCGCGCGATGGAGACCGCGGAGAAGGCCGAGCGGGACGCCGCGCAGGTGAGCCTGTTCGGCGAGGTCGACGCGGCGCAGACCGCCCGGCTCGCGCTGGTGGAGGCGCCGCCCTGGGAACTCGCGCGCAAGCTCACCGAGGAAAAGGTGGCGCTCGGTTACTGCCTCTCGGCTCACCTGTTCACGGTGTACGAGCCGATGCTCAAGGGCTTCCCGCGCACTTCGCTCGCCAAGCTCACGGCGTCGGACCACACCTGCATCGCCGGCGTGGTCTCCTCCTCGCGGGTGCAGATGACGCGGCGCGGCCGGATGATCGCGGTGGTGATCGAGGACGGCACTGGGCAGGTCGAGATCAGCGTGTTTAATGAACTGTTCGAGGCCCACCGCGACAAGCTGAAGGAGGACACGCTGGTCGTGGTCGCGGGCAAGGTGCAGATGGACCCGTTCATCGGCGGGCTGCGCGTCACCGCGGAGGAAATTTTCGACCTCGATTCGCTGCGCGCGCGCTACGGTTCGTCGCTGCGAATCGCCATCAACGGGCAGGCGGATGCCAGGCGCCTGATGGAGATGCTCTCACCCTACAAGTCCAGCGGCCGCGGCGGCTGCCCGGTGCTGGTGCACTACGAGAACGGCGCGGCGAGCTGCGACGTGGTGCTGGGCGAGGAGTGGAAGGTCAAGCCAGATTCCCAGCTGATCGGCGCGCTCGCAGCGTGGCTCGCGCCGGAGAACGTGCAGCTGCAATACCTGGCCTAGGGATTTGAATGTAATCGATCGGTTACATTCAGGGCCAGCAGTGCCCCGCGGAGCGCGTCCATGCCCGAGCTGTGGCCTATGCGCTTGAGGGCTTGCAGTTCATTCCGCAGATGTCGCCGTCCGGAAAGGATTGCGTTCAGCGCGTGATGCAGGGCTTCGTGGCCTTGGCCGGAGGCGGCGCAGGAGAGGTGGGCGAAGCTGATGCGGTTCGTCCGCGATCGCGCTAGGCGCAGCGCCCACTTCGCCAATCGATTCGCGACCCTTTGATTTCCCACAGCGCGCAACGCAATCAGCGCGCCGCCGATGAGGTCATCTCCAGCAGGGGTCAGACCGCTTCCCATTCCAACCAGCCTCGCCGCCAACGCAGGACCTCGCCCGGATGCTCCCTTCGCGATCCAGCATCCCAGGGCTTCTGACTCGGCTGGGAAGATGCGCTTGATCGAGGGAAGGGCTTCGCGCCCAAAGGCCGGCGCGGGCACAGGGCGCCACAAGACGGCGCCCTGTATCGGGAGGGTCAAACCCGATGCAAATCGAACTTCATTCTTCGTGCATGAAACGCACTCTTTAAGCTCTGGCATTGCGTTCAGCTCGGGTACGAGCATATTGAGCGGTCCGCGTCCGACACCCGGCGCGCCAACGCACGCCAGCCCGCCCCCCGTCGCGACATAGAAGCTGCGCTCGAAGCGCGCAATGACCTTGCCGCGCCGCCCGAGCGAAAGCGCCCGGCGCGCGGCGAACCCCCACTCAACCCGGGACGACCTGGGTACCGGTCTTGCCATCGAGGGCGGCGACCGCCTCGTCGAGGTGGGCGATGATGGCGCGCTGGCCGCCGTGCTCGATGAACTGGAGCGCCGCCTCGACCTTGGGCGCCATGCTGCCGGTGGCGAAGTGGCCTTCCTTTTCATATCCGCGCAGTTCGGACGCGGTGACAGTTTCCAGCCACTTCACGTTGGGTTTGCCGAAGCGGATGGCGACCTTCGACACCGCCGTGAGGATGAGCAGGGTGTCGGCGCCCAGGGCGGTGGCGAGGAGCGCAGAGGTGAGGTCCTTGTCCACCACTGCCGGAACGCCCGAATACGAGCCGTCAGCGCGGTGCACCATCGGAATACCGCCACCGCCGGCGGCGATGACGACCACGCCCTGCGCGGCCAGCGAGGCGATGAGGCCGAGTTCCAGGACCGCCTTGGGCCGCGGCGAGGGGACGACGTAGCGCCAGCCGCGCCCAGCGTCTTCCATCATGTTCCAGCCCAGGCTCCGGTGCAGGTTCTCGGCTTCCTCGGCGGAGAAGAACGGGCCGATGGGCTTGGTGGGCTTCTGGAACGCCGGGTCATCCGCCGCGATCTCGACGCGCGTCACCAGGCAGGCGACCTTGCGGTCGATCTCCCCGCGCGCCAGTTCGTCCTCCAGCCCCTGCATCAGCAGGTGGCCGATGCCGCCCTGGCTGTGTGCGACGCAGACATCCAGGCGCATCGGCGCGATGTGCTCGCGGGCGTAGTACTGGCGCAACAGAATCTTGCCCACCACCGGGCCGTTGCCGTGGGTGATGACGAGTTCTCCGCCGCGCTCGACCAGCGGGCGCAGGGCGAGAGCGCCGCGGGCGGCGACCTCCTCCTGTTCCTCGGTGGTGCCACGGATGTTCTCCGGGTGTGTGGCATTGCCGCCGATCGCGACGACGATTCGCTGGCTCATCTTGCGATAATAGCGCCCTATGCCCGCAAAATCCCCCGCAGCCCTGTTCGCTAGCGCCCCGCGCGTCCTGAACATCGGCCTCGAAGGCTTCGCCACGGAACTGGCGGCGCGCGGCGTCGCGGTGTCTCAGCTGGATTGGCGGCCGCCCGCGGGCGGCAACCCCGAGTTGGCGGACCTGCTCGCCCGCCTCGCTCGACATGGGAAGCGCATCGGGAAGGCGAATGCCGAAGGGCTGCGCCGGATGCTTGCCGCGGAGCCGGTGCTGCTGGACGTGGTTCCGGCGGGGAAGGCGATGCCGGGATTGAAGGATCGCGTGCTGCTGCATTCCGGACCGCCGGTCACGTGGCAGCGCATGTGCGGCCCGATGCAGGGCGCGATCGCAGGCGCGATTGTGTTCGAGGGCTGGGCAAAGGACCTGATTGCGGCGGCGAAGCTCGCTGCCTCCGGCGGGGTGAAGTTCCATCCCAACCATCATTTTGGCGCGGTCGGGCCGATGACGGGGATCACCACGCGCTCGATGCCGGTGATGGTGGTGGAGAACCGCGCCAAAGGCGCGGGAAACCGCGCCTACTGCATGATCAACGAAGGCCTGGGCAAGGTGATGCGCTTCGGCGCCAATGACGCCTCGGTGCTGGAGCGCATCGGCTGGCTGCGCGACGAGTTCGGCCCGGCGCTGGGCGCGGCGCTGCGCGCCATGGGCGGGCTGGAACTGTCGCCCCTCATTGCGCGCGGCCTTGCCATGGGCGACGAGATGCACCAGAGGAACGTCGCCTGCTCGGCCCTGGTGCTGAGGGCGCTGGCGCCGCACCTGGCGAAGTCCTGCCGTTCGCAGGAAGCGGCTGCCCGGGCCTTTGCCTTCATCGGCGGCAACGAGCAGTTCTTCCTCAACATCGGCATGGCGATGGGCAAGAGCGTCATGGATCCGGTACGCGACATCGAGGCCTGCAGCCTGGTGGCGGCGATGTGCCGCAACGGCACCGATTTCGGCGTCCGGGTCTCGGGCACCGGGGACCGGTGGTTCATCGCGCCGGTGGAAATGCCGCAGGGGATGTACTTCCCCGGCTATTCAGAGAGGGACGCGAACCCGGACATGGGCGACTCGACGATCATGGAAACCGTTGGCCTGGGCGCGTTCGCCATGGCGGCAGCCCCTGCGGTGGCGGGATTTGTGGGTGCGGGCTCGGCGAGCGACGCGGTGGCCTTTACCCGCGCCATGGCGGGGATCACCATCGCGCGCAACGCCAAGTGGGCGATCCCGTCGCTCGACATGGAAGGCGTGCCGGCCGGGATCGACGTGCGCCTCGTGGTGGAAAGCGGGGTACAGCCGGCGATCAATACTGGCATCGCGCATCGCAAGCCGGGCATCGGGCAGGTGGGCGCGGGCATCGCGCGCGCGCCGCTCGGCTGCTTCGAGCAGGGGCTCGTGGCCTTCGCCGCGACGCTGGGGGTGCTCACATGAGCGCTGTCCTGAACCTGGTTCGCCGGGGCTATTACGCGGATTCGGTCGCGCTGATGCGCGTCTCGCGGGGCGTGGCGGGGCTGGCGGGAGTGGAAGCGGCTTCGCTGATGATCGGCTCGCCATCCAACCTGGCGCTGCTGCGTGAGTCACAACTGCTGGCCGCGGATAGCGCGAGTGCCAAGCCCGACGACCTGGTCATCGCGGTTCGGGCGAAATCGGCGGCTGCAGCACGGGCCGCACTGGTGGAGGCTGGCCGGCTGCTGGAGGCGCGGCCGGCGCGTGCGGAGGGCGGTTTTCCCCGATCGCGCGGTTTTGCGGCCGCGGCCGCAGCCCTGCCGGAGGCCAATCTCGCGCTCATCTCGGTGCCCGGCGCGTTCGCCACGGCGGAGGCGCGCCGCGCGCTGGAGTCCGGCCTGCACGTCATGATGTTTTCGGACAACGTCCCGGTAGCCGATGAAGTGGCGCTGAAGCGGCTCGCGCTCGCGAAGGGCCTGCTGATGATGGGCCCGGACTGCGGCACCAGCATCATCGGCGGCGCCCCACTCGCGTTCGCCAACGCGGTGCCGCGCGGCGACGTCGGCATCATTTCCGCCTCGGGCACCGGCCTGCAGGAGGTGTCCTCGCTGCTGGCGCGCGCCGGCCGCGGCGTGTCGCAGGCGATCGGCGTCGGTGGCCGCGACCTGAAGGACGCGGTCGGCGGCCTGATGTCGCTCGCGGCGCTGGACGCGCTCGACGCGGACCCGGCCACCCGCCACATCGTGATCATTTCCAAGCCGCCCTCGGCGAAGGTGGCGACGAAGCTCCTCGCCCGCGTTGGCCGCAGCCGCAAGCCGGTCACGGTCTGCCTGCTCGGCGCGCGTGGTGCGAAGTTGCCGCGCAACGCCGGGTTTGCGTCCACGCTTCTGGCCGCCGCCGAGCGCGCGGCGGGAAAGCGCATCCGCGCCGTCCGCAACACCCCCGTGGCCGCACGCAAGGGCTGGATCCGTGGCCTGTTCTGCGGCGGCACGTTGTGTGCCGAAGCTCAATTGGTACTGCAGGAGGCGGGACTTGAGGTGGTATCAAATGCGCCGGTCCCGGGCGCAAGGGAATCCGGCGGCAAGGCCCCCGGCCATGTTCTGCTCGACCTGGGTGACGACAAGTACACGCAGGGCCGGCCGCATCCGATGATCGATCCTGAATTGCGCAATCAGATGCTGGCGGAGGCGCTCGCGGATCCCCGCATTGGAGTGGTTCTCTTGGATGTTGTGATTGGCTATGGCGCGCACGCAGATCCGGCGGGCCTTGTGGCCGCAGAAATGCGTCGCGCACGGCGTTCCGGCGTGCTTGTCGTCGCCTCCGTTACCGGCACCGAGGACGATCCGCAGGTCTACCGCCGGCAGGTCGCGAGCCTGCGCGAGGCGGGCCTGCTGGTTGCCGGTTCGAATGCCGAAGCCGCTGAGGCCGCCGCCGCTAGCCCGGCGCCCACCAGCGCGACTCGCAGCGCTCGTCGCGCAGGTCGCTGAACGGGAAGGATCCGCCGCAGTCCAGCGCCAGCTCCAGCAGACCGCAGCGCGTTTCTGCGGCATGAACCGCGGCGCCGAGCGAGCGCCGGACACCGAAGCCCACCCGCACCGCGGCCCATTCGCGCCGCGCCCAGCGCAGCCGCGTCCCGTCCTGGGCGAGCGTGCGCCGGACCGAGATCGACTGCAGCGCCAGGCGCTGGGCGGAGAGCGAGCGCACTTCGCCCAGGAGGCGTTCCAGTTGTTCCGGTGGCAGCAGAAGCGCGATCTCGCAGGCCTCGCCCTGCGCTGCCACCGCGACTGCCAGGACGAGTTCGGCGGGTTCGTGCGCGGCGGCCCCGCTTGGGCGCAGCGATTCGATGTCCAGGGTCACGCTGTAGAGCATGCCGAACACGCCCTAGCCGCCTGCAACCAGACAGAAGAGGTTCGGCTGCGAATCGCGATCCACGCGCCGCAGTTTGCCGTCGGGCGTCACCAGGACGAAGGCCTTCACGTGCCTGGCCACCGGCTCGCCATCGGGACCGGCGGCGTTCTCCGCGAATGCGTCGCCGAAAGTCGCCCGCAGGCCGGCGGTATGCGCGAATGCATCCAAGCCAGGAGTGCCGAGGCCCGGCCATGCGGCAAGCGTTGCCCAGGCGGTCGCCGCCGGGGGTTCGAGCAGGCTGCGAGCGCTGTCCAATCGAAAGATGCAATCAAGTCCGGGGGCATCCAGGGCGATGGGCCGCGCGCAGGACTGCCGCATGGCGCTGGGGAGCTCGTCCGCGAAGCCTACGACGAGGGTTTCAGACTGCGGCATCGAGGCCAGGTCGCAAGGAGCCGAGAGGGACAGGGTAGCGTACAGGGCGGTCTCCGGGTTCGCAGCAATGGTGGAGACGATTGAGCGTTGCAGCAGACCGGATCCAACGCCGGGCACCAAAGTCTCGCGCAGCGATACCTGCGGTTCAGGCCGTCGGTAGCCAGTCAAAAGACGTAGAACCACGATCCAGGCCTTCGGAGGCTGGCTCGACGACGACACTGGACACGCTCGCGGCGGGCGGTCCCTGGCGCGACCAGGCGATCAGGGCTTCGACAGCGGTGGCTTCGTCGGCCACCAACGCTTCGACGCTGCCGTCGCGCCGGTTCCGCCCCCCCGGTGCAACCGTGCGCGTGGACTTCCCGGCGCAGCGCGTCGCGAAAGCCTACGCCCTGCACCCGGCCATGGATCCGGAGAAGCCGGATCAAGCGCATGACGTGATCTTGCCTTTCCGTCCGAGGCTTGCACCCCGTGTCTCTGAAAGCTCTTGCACGACGTGGTAATCCGTAAACGAGATCTTACGGAGCATGTCCATGCGGACGTGGTTACTGATTGTCGCGGTTCTGGCGCTGGTCGGATTCGCTGCTGTTTCGTTCACCCTACCCGGCATGGCCGGTGCGGAGGCGAAAGCGGCCGCCGCGGAAAAGGCCGGCAACCTCGCTGGCGCTGGCAACGGCGTCAAGCTCGAGGCGAAGAAGGATGCCAAGGCGGGCACTGAAATACGTCGTCGAAGCCAACGGCGGGACCCAAGGCTGGAACGAGAAGAACGCGATCGAGATTTCGCTCACGCCCTCGCTGCAGGGTGGCAAGGTGGGCTGGGCCTGCCGCGGTTATCCAAACGCGGCGATACCGGCGAATTGCGGCGGCAAGTAGCCCGCACGCCTGC
>SXNB01000038.1 GCA_005777205.1 Burkholderiales bacterium
CGGGTGGAACACCATGCCCGGGTCCTGCAGCAGCGGGGTGAGGTCGCGGCCGTCGGCCGCCGCCGGCAGCAGGCGCTCGAAGGGGTTCGAGGTGAACAGCATGAACGCGAGGAAGCCGATGCTGATCAGGCCCATGACGCCCAGGATGCGCGCCAGCATCGCCTCGGGCAGGGCGCGGCTGAAAACCGATACCGCCAGCGACCATAACGACAGCATGAGCACCCACAGTAGCAACGAACCCTCGTGGCTGCCCCACGTCGCGGCGAGGCGGTAGGCGAGCGGCAGCGCGGAATTGGAGTTGGTGGCGACGTTCAGCACCGAGAAATCGTTGACAGTGAACGACCAGCCCAGCGCGCCGAAGGCAAATGCAACGAACACGAACTGCCCCTGCGCCGCAGGGCGGGCGAGCGCCATGAAGGCGGGCACGCCGCGCGCGGCACCGTAAATCGGCAGGATGCCTTGTACCAGCGCGATGGCGAGCGAGATGAGCAGCGCGAAATTGCCGAGCTCGGGAATCATGCGGGGATCACTTTCCGGGCACCAGGGACTTGGCGGCGCCCTCGTTGTGCGCCTTCTTCAGCGCGTCGGCCGCCTCGGGCGGCATGTAGTTCTCATCGTGCTTGGCGAGCACTTCCGACGCACGGAACACGCCGTCGGGCCCGAGGCGCCCCTGCGTCACCACGCCCTTGCCCTCCTTGAACAGGTCCGGAAGGATGCCGGTGTACGTCACCGGGATGTCCTTAGCGGTATCGGTGACCACGAAATCCACCGTAAGGCCGTCGGTGCGGCGCTTGAGGCTGCCGTCGCGAACCATGCCGCCCAAGCGGAAAGTCTTGTCCAGAGGCGCTTCCTTCGCCGCCACCTGCGTCGGGCTGAAGAAGAACACCAGGTTCGACTGGAATGCGTTCAGAACCAGCGCCGCGCCGACGCCGAGCAGCGCCAGTCCTCCGACAACGGCGGCGAGGCGGCGGTGGCGGGGTTTCACGGATTGGCCTTGCCGCGTGCCAGCAGCCAGACTTCCACGCCGATGCACAGCGCGGTGACACCGTAGGAACCCCAGACGAATGCGCCGTAGCCGCCCATGGCGATGAACTCCGAAACGCCGCCCCAGTTCACCGTGTCCCGCTCCTGACCCATGCTGCGTCCTGTTCGCGCGCGACGATGATCGCCCTGACTCGCGCCAGCGACACCGCTATCGAGTACATCCACGCCGCGAGCGCCATCACCAGCATGCCTGCGAGCATGGTCGCGGCCATGGACGGGGCGCGCGTCAGGCTCACCGAGGCGCCCTGGTGCAAGGTGTTCCACCACTGGACGGAGAAATAGATGATCGGGATGTTCACCACGCCCACCAGCGCCAAGATCGCCCCGGCGCGGTCGGCGCGCTGCGGGTCGTCGATCGCTTCCTTCAGGGCCATGAATCCTAGATACAGGAACAGCAGGAAAAGTTCCGAAGTCAGCCGTGCATCCCACACCCAGTAGGTGCCCCAGGTCGGTTTTCCCCACAATAACCCTGTCACGAGCGCGACAACGGTGAACATGGCGCCTGTGGGGGCGAGGGCCGATGCCATCATCCCCGACAACCGCGTGTTGAGTACCAGCCCCAGCCCGGCCCAGCCTGCCATCACCAGGTAGAGGAACATGGACATCCAGGCCGCGGGCACGTGGATGAAGATGATGCGGTACGACTCACCCTGCGTGGCGTCCGTGGGCGCGACAAAGAACGCGATGTAAAGCCCGGCGACGCCGAGCAGCGCCGCGCTCCAGCCGAACCACGAAATCATCCTGCCGGCGACCGGATAGAACGCCTGCGGCGAGGCAAAGTTGAACAGATTGGAGAACATCAATCGAGGGCGACGCGTAGCGCCGCGCAGGTTGCCCAGAGACCCAAGGGTAAGGATACCGCAAGCAGCGCACCCAGCAGGGAAAGATGCGGCCCTGGCGCAATGCCCGAGAGCGACGCGGTGACCGCGCCGGCGCCGAACACCAGCGCCGGAACGAATAGCGGCAGCACCAGCAGGCCGGTGAGGACTGCCGCGCCGCGCACGCCCAGGGTGAGCGCGGCGCCCGCGGCGCCGATCAGGCTCAGCACCGGCGTGCCAAGCAGCACCGCGCCGAGCAGCACGAGGAGCGCATCGCCCGGGAGCCCGTATTGCAGCCCCAGCAGCGGCGCGATCAGCGCCAGCGGCAGGCCGGTGGTGAGCCAGTGCGCGGCGATCTTCGCCACCACCACCGCCGGCAGCGGCTGCGCGGAGACCACCATCTGCTCCAGCGTCCCGTCAGCGAGGTCGGCGGCGAACAGGCGCGGCAGCGACAGCAGCGCGGCAAGGAGGGCGCCTACCCAGATCACGCCGGCGGCTATCGCGCGCAGCTGGCCCGGCTCGGCGCCGGTGCCCAGCGGGAACAGGCTGGCGACGATGACGAAGAAGATGAGTACGTTAAGCGCGTCGCCCTTGCGGCGCAGCGCGACCAGCAGGTCGCGACGCAGGACGAGCACAATTGCCGCCGTCATACGCCGAGGTTCACGGTCTGGGTGTTGCCGGCGGCGATCGGCACCTCCTGGTGCGAGGTCAGCACCAGCATGCCGCCGCGCGCGAGGTGCGCCTCGGCCAGCGCGCGCACGCGGCTGATGGCGTTCTCGTCCAGCGCGGCGAAGGGCTCGTCCAGCAGCCACAGCGGCAGCGGGACAGCGAGAGCAAGCCGCGCCAGCGCCGCGCGCCGGCGTTGGCCCTGCGACAGGACCCGCGCCGATAATGGCGCCAGGTTGCCGATGCCTAGGGCCTCCAGCGCCATGCGGCATTGGTCATTGCTCGCGGCGATTCCTGAAAGCCGCGCCGAGAACATAAGGTTCTCCGCGACCGAGAGTTCGTCCTTCACCGCCGGTGCATGGCCGAGGTACAGCATCTCGCGCCCGTAGCCTTCGGCGATATCGCCCAGCTTCTCGCCGCGCCAGAGCACTTCTCCAGCGGCGGGGCGGGTGAGGCCGGCCAAGATGCGCAGCAGGCTGGTCTTGCCGCTGCCGTTGGCGCCGAGCAGTCGCGCGAAGCCGCCCGGCTTGAGCGCAAGGGAAATATCGGAGAACAGGCGCCGCTCGCCGCGTTCACAGGCGAGGTCTTTCGCATCAAGCATGTATCTCATTTTACGTGGCATTCCGGGTGTTCCTGGCGGCGAAACGCGCCCGCCTGAGCGTTCGATTTCAGGTATCGTGCGGCGCATGCCCGCCAACCGCTTCTTGGTTCCGTTCCTCAACCTCGGCCACGGTCTCGATCACCTGGCGATGCTGGTGTTCCCGACCGCAGTGGTCGCGATCGGGCGCGAATGGGGACTGCCTTACTCGGAACTGCTGCCGCTCGCGCTGGGCAGCTTCATCGCCTTTGGCGCCTTCGCCATTCCCGCGGGCTGGCTGGCGGACCATTGGAGCAGATACAAGACGATGGTGGTGTTCTTCGTCGGCATCGGCCTGGCGCTGTTCGCCACCGGCCTCGCGCAGTCGCCCTGGCAGATCGCGCTCGGCCTCACTGTCGTGGGCGCATTCGCCGCGATCTACCATCCGGTGGGCATTGCGATGCTGGTGGTCTCGCCGGAGAAGATGGGCAGGATGCTGGGTTGGAACGGGCTCTGGGGAAACATGGGCCTGGCTTTCGCGGCCCTGCTCACCGGCGCGCTGGTGGACGCCTTCGGCTGGCGCACGGCGTTCTTCGTGCCAGGGGTGATTTGCGTCGCCGCCGGCATCGCCTTCCTGCGGCTGGTGAAGGACCCGGGCAAGGTGAAGAAGACCTCGAAGTCCCTCGGCCTGCACATGGACACGCGCATGCTGGCGCGCGTCATGGCGATCATGCTGGTCGCCACCGCCTTTGGCGGTATCATCTTTAACTCCACGATCATCGCCATGCCCAAGGTGTTCGACGAGCGCCTGCAGGGGCTGACCCAGACCAGCCTCGGTATTGGCGCGCTGGTGGGGGTCGTCTATACCCTGGCCGCATTCGCCCAGGTGCTGATGGGCGCGCTCATTGATCGCATGGAGATGCGCCGGCTGATGATCGCGGTGGGCTTGATCCAGATCCCGATGTTGTTCCTGGCCGCGAACCTCGAGGGTTGGTGGATGCTAGGTGCCGCGCTGCTCATGATGCTCGCGGTGTTTGGGCAGATACCCCTGAATGACGCCATCGTCGGCAAATACGTGGCCGATGAGTTTCGCGCGCGCGTGCTGGGGGTGCGCTACGTGGTGTCGCTGGGCGTGGCGGCGTTGGCCGTGCCGCTGATCGCAACCCTGCACAAGACCGAGGGCGGCTTCGCCAACGTGTTCATGGTGCTGGCGGTGCTGGCCTCGGGAATCTTTGTCGCGGCGTTCTTCTTCCCCACGCGAACCGAACTGGCGGCGGAGAAGGAGCGCAACGCCGGCCAGGCGCAGGCCACCTGAGGCGCCCAGCCTCAGGACGGCCGGCGTTCGATCAGGGCAAGGATCTTCGGCAGCGCTTCGTCCGCCAGCGCAACCAGTTCCGCGGGCGTGCGGTTCTGCACCGGATGCGGCACCCAGACCAAGCCGGCGGCGAAGCCAAGCGATTTCATCTGCGCATCCGCCGCTTGGCGGAAGGCTTCCGTGGCCACGCCGCAGCCCGGGATGCCACGCCGGTCGAGATTCTGCAGGTCATGCAAACTGCACGACGTACAGGAACCTCAGTCGGCGAGTCCTTCGACCACGACGTCGCAGCGCTCGACGATGTCAGCGAGCACCGCTTCCGGCGCGGGCTTGGTGTGCGTGGGCTTGGCGAAGCGCAGCACCTCCAGCCCGCGCGCGCCCAGCCGCGCCGCGAGCGTGTCGAGAAACTCCTCGCTGCGCTCCTTCGAGATACACAGCAGGCCGATGGTCGCCTTGCCGAGGTCCGGCGGCGGCGCAAGCCGTTCGCGCTGCACCGCCGCGGTTTCCGCGGTCGGATCGCGCATGACATAGCCTTCCTGCGTCATGTTCCGATCTCCTGTGAAACGACTTGAACTTCGCTGTTGCGGCGTTGTGCGGTCCAGCCGCCAATGACGGCCGAGAATAGACCTCCGCTTGCCCCGGCGCGCACCACCAGCAAACCGCCAGGATGGAATTTGTCCACCAGTTCGTTGGCGTGCGACGGGTCGATGCCCTCGGCGACGCCGCCGGCGCCACGAACGAGGTCGCGACCCGGGCGCTTGAGCGCCTGCCACAGCCCGGCCTCGATTTCCCCGCGTCCCCAGCCGGCCTGTTTGTAGATGTCGTAGTGGTCCGGCGAGAGCACCAGAATGGCGTGCGACCACTGCGCGAGCTTGGGGTGGCACACCGACCACAGCGTGAGCGCCAGCGAGCGAGACAGGCTTTCCGGGTCGCGCGAGCGCTGGTCGCAGACGCCGTGCACGCCGTCGCCGTGGAACAGCGTCACGGTCGAGGTGCCGCGCGCGTGGCCGCGCGCGACGTTGAGCGGCACCCAGTCCGGGTCGGCCTCGTCCTCGGCGAAGCAGAAGGTGTATTTGCCCGGATTGCCAAGTATGGATCGATCAATTTCCTGCGGCCGGCCGCCGCCGACGTTGCGGATTACCAACTGCAGCGCGCGCCCGATGGTGGCGTTGGCGCGGTTGCCCTGGCCCAGCGCGTTGCCGGCCCAGTTCATGCCGATGCGCTTGGTCACCGGGCCGTTGACGATCACCACCGGGCCGGAGAACCACAGCGTCGCGAGCAGGCCATGCATCGAGAATTCGGGCTTGAGCGCGGCTTCGATCGCCGCCAGCACCACCGGGAAGTACTCTGGTCGGCAGCCCGCCATCACCGCGTTGACGGCCACCTTCTCGATGGTGCATTCGGCGAGATTGGGCGGAATGAGGCCGATGACTTCGTCCGGCTTGCGGGTGGTGCCGGCCAGCATCCTCGCGATGCGCAGGTCGGTTGGCGGGATGACCGGCAGGCCGTCGGACCAGCCGCGGTCGTAGGCGACTTCGTGCGGGTCGTCCATCTCGCCCACTTCGATGGGCCGCGAGGCGAGCTTGAGGTCGCCAAACTTGAGCGCCAGCCGCTCGGGCATGCCCGGATCCATGGTGATGGAGCCGCAGCCGGGGCGGGAGGGCGGCAGGTCCTTGCCGATGTTCTCGATGCCGGTTAGCCGTGCCCAGTCGGCGCGGTTCCAGCCTTCGGTGCGCGCGACTTCGCGGCCGCCTTCAAGGCGTATGAGCGTCGGGACGATCTCGACCTTGTGCTTCCAAGACTGTTCCAGCGAGCGGTCGTCGAGCGCGCCGCCGGTCTGCTCGGGAAATGCGGGGTCGTCCTGCGACCAGAGCGTGAGGCGCGCGCGCGCCTTCAGGCCAGCCAGAACCGGTCCGACCATCCGGCAGGTCTCGCATTCGCGCTTGAGGAGGACGAGGAACTCGGCGGCAGCCATGCGCCGAACCATGCCACGGGAAGTGGCGCCCGGACAACCCTGAATTGCGAACGCGCGGGTTTTCGCTGCAAGGACCAAGTCCGCGCTTCATTGAGCGTTCAAATGTAACTGATCGGTTACATTTGGGCGCCCCTTTGGCGCTGGCGTCAGCCACGGAGGCGCTCCCAGGCACGTTTTGTGCGCTGCTCGCGTGCCGTGCCCGCCACCTTCAGCAGTTTCCGGTCCCGCGCCCACCGCAGCGCCACCGGATCCGCCGCCGATTTCATCCAGAAGGGCTCCGCCTCGCCGATCAAACCGCCGCTGATGGCCAGCGCACCGGCGAGCGCGACGTGCGTCTCCGCCTCCGAGGCGGGCATGTCGGCGATCTTCCCCAGCGCGGCGAGCAGCGCGGACAGGCGCTCGATCCAGTTCTCGGGCCGGGACAAGCGCGGCGCCTCGCGCACCAGGTAGGACAGGATGGCGCCTGGACCTAGATGTCCTCGATTGTGCGGAAGCGCTTCACGTATTCGTCGTATCCGTCCCCGCGCAGGACCGCGGATTCGTCCACGCGCACGCCGTCGGCGTCCGAGGCGACGCGCGCGACCTTGAGCGAAGGGCGCTTGCCGGCGGCGGCGGCATCCCGCGCCGCCACGAGGAATAGCCCGCCCGCCGGCCCAAGGGTGGTCCAGCGCTTGGCCCCGTCCAGGATCAGTCCGCTGGTATTACGGCGCAGGGTGGTCTTGATGGCCTTGGGCGAATTGCCGTCTTCTTCAGTGACGCACAGCGCGCAAATGCGGTCCGCCGGCAGGTCGGGTACCAATACGCGCAGCGCGGCCTGGTAGCCGGAGGCGAAAGCCCAGCCGACGCGGTCGGCGACGGTCTCGCAGGACTTCGCGCCGGCCTGCGAAGTGGGCAACTCCGGCAGCATCAGGCGAGCGCGGTGGCCTGCGGCGCGGTGCGCAGCAGGCGATGCTGGCCCGTGAAGGCGAGGTAGTGCCGACCGCTGGTACGGCCGAGCATGGTCAGGCCGACCCGGCGCGCGATGTCGTGCCCCATCTGGGTCAGGCCCGAGCGCGACACCAGGAACGGAATGCCCATCTGAGCGCACTTGATCACCATCTCGGAAGTGAGGCGGCCGGTGGCGTAGAAGATCTTGTCGGAGCCGTCGAGTCCCTCGAGCCACATCTTGCCGGCGATGGCATCGACCGCGGTGGGGCGACCGACGTCCTCGACGAACATCAGGATTTCCGCGGCCGCAGGCCCGGTGGTGGTGGCCAGCGCGCAACCATGCACCGCGCCCGCCTGCTTGTAGATGGTTTCGTGGCGGCGCACCTTTTCGACCAGGTCGAATAGCTGCGCGTCGGCCAGGCGCACGTCGTCGCGCAACGCGAGCTTGTCGATCTCGTCCATCAGGTCACCAAACACCGTGCCCTGGCCGCAGCCAGTGGTGACGGTGCGACGGCGGGTCTTTTTCAGCACATCCTTCACCTTGCCGGAGGTGGTGACCGCGACGGAGTCCGTCTCCCAGTCCACCTGCACCGCCTTGATGTCGGCGATCGAGCCGATCAGGCGCTGGTTGCGCAGGTAGCCGATCGCGAGCGCTTCGGGAGCGTGGCCCAGCGTCATCAGCGTCACCAGCTCGCGCTTGTCCAGGTACAGCGTGAGCGGGTGCTCGCCGGCGATCGAGGTCGGCGCCGCCTCGCCGCGTTCGTTGGTGGCCTCGACTTCGAACGTCGCGGGTCGCGCGGCGTCGGTCAGGATCGGCCGCTTCGGCGCGGAAGGAGCGCGCTTTGCCCGGGACGCCGGCTTTCGCTTAGCCGCCAATGTAGGACATTTCCACTTTTCGCTCGCGTGCCGTCTTAGCGGTGCGGATCTCCGAGTAGCGGTCCTCGCGCGCGCGCCAGACCGCGGCGATCGCGTCGCGCAGCTGGTCGTCCGAGGCGCCGCCGCGCAGCAGCGACTTCAGGTCGTGGCCTTGTTGAGCGAACAGGCAGGTATAGAGCGAGCCGTCGGTGGACAGCCGCAGGCGATTGCAGCCGGGGCAGAAGGCCTGCGTGACCGAAGAGATGACGCCGATCTCGCCGCCGCCATCCTGGTAGCGCCAGCGCTCGGCAACTTCGCCGGCGTAGCTCGCGTCCACCGGCTCGAGCGGGAAGCGCTCGCCGATCCGGCGCACGATCTCGGCCGACGGTATGACATCGTCCATGCGCCAGCCGTTGGTGCTGCCCACATCCATGAATTCGATGAAGCGCAGGACGTGCCCGGTGCCGCGCCAGTGCGCCGCGGCGTCCAGCATCTGGTGGTCGTTCACGCCGCGCTGCACCACCATGTTGATCTTCACCGGCGCGAGGCCCGCGTCGCCGGCGGCGCGGATACCCTCGAGCACCTTCGCCACCGGGAAATCGGCATCGTTCATGGCTCGGAAGGTGGCTTCGTCCAGCGAATCCAGACTGACGGTGATGCGCTTCAGTCCCGCCGCCTTCAGTTCCCGCGCGTGCTTCACCAGGGTCGAGCCGTTGGTGGTGAGCGTCAGGTCCGTGCCCAGCGGCGCCAGCATCGCGACCAGCCGGGGAACGCCCTTGCGCAGCAGCGGCTCGCCGCCCGTGAGGCGGATCTTCTTCACGCCTAAGCCGACGAACACGCCGGCCAGTCGCGCGATCTCCTCGAAGCTGAGGATCGCCGCGTGCGGCAGGAACTGGTAGTCGGCATCGAACACCGCGCGCGGCATGCAGTAAGTGCAGCGGAAGGTGCAGCGATCGGTGACCGAGATACGCAAATCGCGCAGCGGGCGCCCGAGCGTGTCGGCCAGTTTTCCGCCGTCATAGCGCGGCGCCGGGGCGCTGGCGCGGCCGGAATGACGGATCGGAATAACTTTTTCTTTCATATTGCTTCTTGCAGCAAAATCATCATAGCAGAGGGTATAGTCGCGCGAATGGAAAAGCCCCGGATAACGCTTGCGGTGATCATGCAGCGCCGCACCACCAGCAACCGCTGGGAAAGCGTGCAATGGGAGCCGTGGTCGGTGATTGAGTCAGAAGCGCCGCCGGGTGCGCCGCGCATGCTCGTCGAGGAACCGGGCCTTTCCCAATGGCTGCATCCGGGCTTTCCGCTGGAACTGCACCGCGACGAAGCCGAGGGCTACTACCTGAATGTATCCTCTGGTTCGCCTCGCATCTTCGTGCTGTGGCGCATGGAGGAGGATACCGAATCCGGCCTGCCGCTGCAGGTCACGGCGAGCTACTACGAAGGCGGGCGCTGGCTCGATGGCGGCAACTCCGTGGACAGCGTGTCGATGACGCCAGAAATTTTCGCCTGGGTGGGCGAGTACGTCGAGAACAACTACCGCCCGGAGCCGAAGAAGCGCATCAAGCCGCGCTCTTTCCTGCATCCCAAGGACCGCCCGCAGCGATGAGCCAGGCAGACGAGCCGTTCCTGTCGCGCTGGTCGCGCAAGAAGGTCGAGGCGCGCGAGGAGCCCGCACCCCCGGCCGCGGATGAAGGCAGCAACGCGCCGCTGGCGCCAGCGACGAATGCCGAGCCGCCGGCGCCGTTGCAGGCGATCGAGACCCTGACGACCGAATCGGACTTCAAGCCCTTTATGGGTGCCAACGTGGCGCCGGAAACCCGGCGCGCGGCGCTGAAGAAGCTGTTTGCCGACCCGCACTACAACGTGCACGATCCCTTCGAAGCCTATATGGGCGACTACACCAAGGAAGACCCGATCCCGCTGGACATGATCAAGCGCCTGAACCACGCGCGCAGCGTCCTGTTCGAGGACAAGCCGCCGGTGGAGCAGGTGGCCGCAGCGGACCCGCAAGCGGAATCGAAACCGGAACCTCTGGATGGCGCCGCAAAACATGACGCTTAAGCTCTGCTCTTGCAACGGCACCATTGCGCTCGACGCTAAGGCGTTCGGCGTGCCCTTGCACCGCGAGTTGTGCCGCAAGGAAGTCGGCGCTTTCCAGTCCGCGCTCGGCGATTCGGACCTGGTGGTCGCCTGCACCCAGGAAGCGCCGCTGTTCGCCGAACTCGCCGAGGGCGCGCAGTCCGCGGCGCGAATTTCCTTCGTCAACATCCGCGAGCTCGCCGGCTGGTCGGCCGAGGGCAAATCGGCTGGGGCCAAGATCGCGGCGCTGATCGCTGCCGCGTCGCTGCCCGAGCCCGAGCCGGTGGCGCAGGTGGACTACAAGTCCTCGGGGCAGATGCTCATCGTCGGGCCCGCGGGCGCCGCGCTTGACTGGGCCGAGCGCCTGTGCGAGACGGTCGCGGTCAGCGTGCTAATGACCGAAGGCGGTGGCGGGGAACTCCCACTGGAGCGCCGCTATCCGGTATGGTCGGGCAAGCCGCTGTCGCTCGCCGGATGGCTGGGCGCGTTCGCGGTCGAATGGCGCCAGGACAACCCCATCGACCTCGACCTGTGCACGGGCTGCAATGCCTGCGTGGACGCCTGTCCGGAGGGCGCGATCGATTTCACCTACCAGGTGGACATGACGCGCTGCAAATCCCACCGCGCCTGCGTCAAGGCCTGCGGCGCGGTCGGCGCGATCGATTTCACGCGGCCGGAGGCGCGGCACAAGGAAACCTTCGACCTCGTCCTCGACCTGTCGCGCGTGCCCTTGCTGCGCGTGCCGGACCTGCCCCAGGGCTACGCCGCGCCGGGCGCCGACCCGCTGGAGCAGGCGCTCGCGGCGCAGAAGCTCGCCGGGCTGGTGGGCGAGTTCTCCAAGCCGCGCTTCACCCATTACCGCGAGCGCATCTGCGCCCACGGCCGCAACGGCAAGACCGGCTGCACTAAATGCCTTGAGGTCTGCTCCACCGGCGCCATCCGCGCCGACGGCGACCACGTGCGCGTTGAGCCGCACCTGTGCGCGGGCTGCGGCGGCTGCGCGACGGTCTGCCCGTCGGGCGCGCTGACCCATGTCGTACCGGGAATGCCGCAGGTTGGGGCGCGCCTGAAGGCGATGCTCTCGACCTATGCGCAGGCGGGCGGGCGCGATGCCTGCGTGGTCGTCCACGATCTGCTGGCGGGGCGCAGGCTGCTGCATGAGGTCGGCCGGCGCGCGGGCCATGGCGCGCGCGGGAAAGGCAGGAAGGGCGCGGGCAGGGGAATACCAGCGCGCGCGATCCCGTTCGAAACCTTCCATGCCGCCTCGATTGGAATGGACTTCCTGCTGGGTGCGCTCGCCTACGGCGCGAGCCAGGTCTGCGTGGTCGCCCCGCGGTTGGGCGAGACGGCCTATGTCGCCGCGCTGCGCAAGCAGATGGAGTACGCGCAGGCCATCGTGTCGGCGCTGGGCTATACGGGCAACCGGTTCTCGGTGATTGAAGCGGACGACGCGCCTGCCCTGGAGCAGTCGCTTTGGGACCTTGTGCCCGCGCCCGCCGTGAAAGTCGCCGCCACGTTCAACCTCGCGGCCGAGAAGCGCGGCACCCTGGATTTCGCCTTCGAACACCTAGCGAAGCACGCGCCGGCGCCGAAGGACGTGCTGCCTCTACCCCTCGGTGCGCCCTACGGCTCGCTGGCGGTCAACAAGGATAGTTGCACGCTGTGCAAGGCGTGCATTGGCGCCTGCCCGGAGTCCGCGTTGCTCGACGCCCAGGAGGCGCCGGCGCTGCGCTTCATCGAGCGCAACTGCGTGCAATGCGGCCTGTGCGCGGCGACCTGCCCGGAGGACGCCATCCGCCTCGTACCCCGGCTGCTGCTTGGCGCCCAGGCGAAGAAAGCGGTGACGATCAACGAGGCCGAGCCCTTCAATTGTGTGCGTTGCGGCACGCCGTTCGGCACGCGCAAGATGATCGATAGCATGACCGGGAAGCTGGGCGCGCATTCGATGTTCGCCGGCGGGGGCGCCTTGAAGCGGCTGCAGATGTGCGCCGATTGCCGCGTGGTGGACATGATGAACGCCAAGAACGAGCCCTCGATCATGGATTACCCGAAGAACACCTGAGCGCCGCCATGCTGGATGCCGAAGACCAGGCGCGTGCCAATTTCTACGGCCTCATCGCGCGCCTGTACTACCAGGCGCCAGATGAGCAGCTGCTGGGGGAACTGCTGAATGCGGAGCCGTTCGACGACTCGCCCTCCGAGATCGCCGACGCTTGGCGCGAGATGATGGATGCCTGCCGCAAGGCGTTCCCGGTTCAGCTGGAGGAGGAGCACACCGAGTTGTTCATCGGCACCGGCAAATCGGAAGTGACCCCGTACCTGTCGCACTACGTGCTCGCGCACGCCAACGACACGCCATTGGTGGACGTGAAGCAGCAATTTGAGCGCTGGGGCCTCGCCCGGCGCGAAAGCGCGCACGAGCCAGAGGACCACATCGCTGCGCTATTCGAAGCGATGCGTTTCGCTATTGCGGTGCAGCAGAGAGACCTTGCAGAACAGAAAGCGTTCTTCCAGCGCTTTATCTATCGCGGCGCGATGGCATTCTGCACTGCGGTAAGTGCTTCACCGAAATCGCGTTTTTACCTTCCGGTGGCACGGTTCACCCGCGCGTTTCTTGACATCGAGAACGAGGCTTTTGCGTTCGACTGATTCGCGAGTCGAGAACCGCTCTCAACATCGCGCGCAAAGTCGAGAAGACATCCCACCTGCTCGGTAACTTTCTCTTGTTGTTCAGGTAATAGACGAGTAATTTTGCACAGGTGTTATAGGCTGGACCCCGATTAGGTGCGAGGGCTGAGCAGAAACGCAGACGGCACAAGAGGAGACGACCGATGAACGACAAAAAAACCAGGCTTTCCCGCAGGAATTTCCTCGTCACGATGGGTGCCAGCGGCGCAGCGGTCGCAGCAGTCGTGGTTGCCACCAAGCCTGCGGTGCCGGATGCGGCACAGGCGCAGGACAAGCGCTCAACACAGGGCTACCGTGTCACCGAGCACGTCAACAACTACTACCGCTCGGCGAAAGTCTGAGGAGGCGCGCCATGATGCTCACGAAGAAATCTTCCGCTCCCGTCGCTGCCCAATCGCGTCTCTCGCGCGGCCTGTCCGTCGTGATGGCGAAGACCATGGACCGGCGCGCGTTCCTCAAGCGCTCCGGCTTTACCGTCGGCGCTGGCGCGGTTGCCGCCCAGCTGCCGTTCAACATGATCGGCAATGCCGAAGCCGCCAAGGAAGGCGCCGGCGGCAAGATCGAGGTCAAGCGCACCGTCTGCACCCACTGTTCCGTGGGCTGCGCCATCGACGCGCAGGTGCAGAACGGCGTCTGGATCCGGCAGGAGCCGGTGTTCGACTCGCCGATCAACCTCGGCGCGCACTGCGCGAAAGGGGCGTCGATCCGCGAGCACGGCATCACCCATGACTCGCACCGCCTCAAGCATCCGATGAAGCTCGAGGGCGGCAAGTGGAAGAAGATCTCTTGGGACGTCGCTTACGACGAGATCTCGAAGAAGCTGCTCGCGATCCGCAAGGAATCCGGCCCCGACGCGCTGTTCGTGGTCGGCTCCTCCAAGCACAACAACGAGCAGGCCTACCTGCTGCGCAAATGGGTGTCGCTGTGGGGCACCAACAACACCGACC
>SXNB01000039.1 GCA_005777205.1 Burkholderiales bacterium
ATCACAAGACCCTGCGCACCTATTCAGTTCCCTATGACCTCCGGCGCATGAAGCCTGCGGACTGGGTGACGGCCGAGGACGGCGCCTGGGACCTAGTAGACGAGTTGGAAGCCATCCGCCACTTCAAGCTGCTCGCGCCCAGGATTGCGCAGCGCGTGGTCCGCCGCGATCCGTTCGAGCGCGAGGTCGGCAACCTGCTGCAGTACCGCCGCCCGAAGAAGAAAAAGTAGGGACTACTTCGAGCCGACCTTGCCGATTTTCTCGACCGCTACCTTGAGGCGCGCGGCGTCGGTGGCAAGGAACTTCGCGAACTCCGGGGCTTCGAGGTAGCTGATCGGCGTCGAGACCTTGTCCATCGCGCCCCTGAACTGCGGATCATTCACCGCCGCGCGCACCGCCGCGCGAAGTCTAGCCACTGCCGGCGCCGGCGTGCCTGCGGGCGCGAACACGCCCGACCAGATGTAGAACTCCACGTCCTGGTAGCCCAGTTCCTTGAACGTCGGAAGATCCGGCATCAGCGGCAGGCGCTTGTCGCCCCAGCCGGCGAGCGCGCGCATCTTGCCGCCCTTGATCTGGCCGACCGCAGCCGCCGGACCCGAGGCGAGCGCGTGAACCTGGCCGCCCAGCAGCGCCGCGACGGCCGGCCCGCCGCCCTGGTAGGGCACGTGGAACAGCTTGATGCCGGCGGCACTGGCGAACATCTCCATCGCCACATGCAGGGTACCGTAGACACCAGAGGACGAGTAGTTCATCTGCCCCGGATAGGCGCGGGCGGAGGCAATGAACTCCTGGATCGTCTTGTAGGGACCATCGGCCGCCACCACGAGCACGGTGGGGTCGGAGGTCACCAGCGCGATCGGCTCGAAGTCGGCCAGGGTGTAGGGCGCCGGCTTGCCGTTGATCGGATCGGAAACCGGGAAGATGGAAATGGACGACAGCGACATCAGGATGGTGTAGCCGTCAGGCGCGGCCTTCGCCACCGCGGTCGTGCCCACCGCGCCCCCGGCGCCACTGCGGTTCACCACCAGCACCGGCCGGCCCAGCGTCTTCTCCATGCTGGCCGCGAGCGGCCGGCCAACGATGTCGGCCACACCCCCCGGCGGGAATGGGGCGATCATGTTGATGGGCTTGGTCGGGTAGCCCTGCGCCGGGGCCAGTGTGGACGCCCCCAGGAGGGCGACAAGGAATAGGGTTCGGTTCAAGGCGTTCTCCTCTTCCGGAAGGGAAGGATGATAGCTTAGCCTCTGTCAGGTTCCAGCCTCAGGCGCGACCAAGTGCCTGTAACGTTCAGAGGAGGAGATCCGCATGCAGCGCCGGACTGTGTTGAAATACCTCGCGGCCGCGCCGTTCGCCTTTCATAGCGCGGCGCACGTTCACCTTGCCCACGCCCAGCCCAGGACCATGAAAGATATCGAAGAACTGCAAAAGAACTGGAAGACCCTGCTCGCGCCCGGGACGCAGGTTCCCGACCCGGCACAAAAAATGGAGTTGGCCAAGGCGGAGTGGGCCAAGCGCCTGCCGCAGCCCGCCTACAAGGTGCTGCGCGAGGAGGGCACCGAGCGCGCCGGCACCAGTCCGCTGGACCGCGAGAAGCGTCCCGGCGTGTTCTCCTGTGCCGGCTGCGGGCTACCCCTGTTCACCTCGGCGATGAAATTTGACAGCGGCACCGGCTGGCCGTCCTTCTTCACCACCATCCCGGGCGTGTTCGGCATTAAGAAGGACTATTACCTGATCTACCCGCGCACGGAGTACCACTGCATCCGCTGCGGCGGCCCTCACGGCCATGTTTTCGACGACGGTCCGCCGCCGACGCGCCAGCGCTACTGCAACAACGGCGTCGCGCTGACCTTCATCCCGCAGAAGGCGTAGACGAGGCCTTCAGCCGCAGCGCCTCGTTCAGGGGCGGGGCGGGAAAGTGGAAGCGTACCGGCCCGTCGGGCAGGGCGTGCAGGAACTGCTTCAGGAACGGGTCTTCGGAGTTGAGCAGTTCCTCCGGCGTGCCCTCGCCCACCAGTCGTCCGTCGGCGATGACGTACAGGTAGTCCACCAGCTTGAGCGATTCCGAGACGTCGTAGGTCACCACCACCGAGGTCAGGCCAAGCGCGTCGTTCAGCTTGCGGATCAGCTGCGCGATGGCGTTGAGCGAAATCGGATCCAGTCCGCCGAAGGGCTCGTCGTACATCGCCAGCAGCGGATCGGTGGCGATGGCGCGCGCCAGGGCCACGCGCCGCGCCAGGCCGCCGGAGAGGTTAGAAGGCATCATGTCGCGCGCGCCACGCAGTCCCACCGCGTCCAGCTTCATCAGCACCAGCGACCGCACCAGTTCCTCGGGCAGGTTGTGGTGCTCGCGGATCGGGAAGGCAATATTCTCGTAGACGGACAGGTCGCCGAACAGCCCGGAGACCTGGAACATCATCCCCATCTTGCGCCGCAGCGCGTACAGCTCGTCGATGGGCAGCTTGTGCACCAGCTTGCCCGCCACCCGCACCCAGCCACGCGAGGGATCGAGCTGGCCGCCGATGATCTTCAGCAGCGTGGACTTGCCGCTGCCAGAGCCGCCCAGGATGGCCACCACCTTGCCACGCGGAATTTTCAGCGACAAGCCGCGGAAGATGGGCAGCTCGCCGTAGTTGAAGTGCAGGTCGGAGATTTCGACCAGGATCTCTTCGTCTTGCATCGAGGCGCAAGTTTACCCCGGTTGCGCCGTACCATTAGGTCCATGCCGGCATACGAAGGCCTCACCCCCGATGTCGTGCTCGACGTGCTGGACAGCGCCGGCTGGCGCGGCGACGGCCGCATGCTGGGGTTGAACAGCTACGAAAACCGCGTCTACCAGGTCAACCTGGAGGACGACTCCGTGGTGGTGGCCAAGTTCTACCGACCCAATCGCTGGAGCGACGCGCAGGTTCTGGAGGAGCACGCCTTCGCCACCGAGCTCTCGAAGCGCGAGATCCCGGTCATTGCGCCTCTGGCCGCCGGCAACAAGACCTTGCACGCATTCGGCGGCTTTCGCTTCGCGGTGTTCCCGCGCCGCGGCGGCCGCACCCCCGAACTGGAGGACGAGAAGGTGCTGGAATGGATCGGCCGGTTCCTGGGCCGCATCCACGCCGTCGGCGCCACCGCGCGGTTTTCCGTCCGCCCCCCACTGGACATCGAGGCCTTCGGCACCGAGCCGCGCCAGTGGCTGCTCGACTCCGGGATGATTCCCCCGGACGTGCTCGAGGCCTGGGAAAGCGTCTCGGCGCAGGCGCTGCAACGGGTGCAGGACGCGTTCAACCTGGCCGGTGCCGTCCGCGGCATCCGCCTGCACGGCGACGTCCACGCCGGCAACGTCCTCTGGACCGACCGTGGCCCGCACTTCGTGGACTTCGATGACGCGCGCATGGGGCCCGCGGTGCAGGACCTGTGGATGATGCTGCCCGGGGACCGCCAGGGCGCGGTGCGGTCCCTCAAGGCGCTGCTGGATGGCTACCGACGCTTCCACGACTTTGACGGCCGCGAGCTTGCGCTGATCGAGCCACTGCGCACCCTGCGCCTGCTGCACTACTCGGCCTGGATCGCCCGGCGTTGGGACGACCCGGCCTTCCCGGCCGCCTTCCCCTGGTTCAACACGCAGCGCTACTGGCAGGACCGGATCCTCGAGTTGCGCGAGCAGACCGCGGCCATGGAGGAAGAGCCTCTGCCCCTGCCCTGATTCAGGGATAATTGCCGCCTTTTGGCCTGCCCCCCACATTCATGATCCTATTCGCCGCCACGGTCTTCACCAGCGCGTTCCTGCTGTTCCTGGTGCAGCCGATCATCGCCAAGCAGATCCTGCCCTGGTTCGGCGGCACCGCCGCGGTCTGGACCACCTGCATGGTGTTCTTCCAGCTGGTGCTGCTCGCCGGCTACGCCTACTCGGATGCGGTGAGCCGCAAGCTCGCGCCGCGCGCACAAGCGATCCTGCATACCGCACTGCTCATGGCCAGCCTCGCCTTCCTGCCCATCCTCGCCGACGAATCCTGGAAGCCGGACCCGGACACGGAGCCCGGCGGCCGGATCCTGCTCCTGCTCGCGGCGACCATCGGCCTGCCCTACTTCCTGCTCTCCACCACCGGCCCCCTGGTGCAGGCCTGGTTCGCCCGCAGCTTCCCCAGCGGCACGGTGTACCGCCTGTTCGCGCTGTCGAACCTCGCCTCGCTGCTCGCACTCATCGCCTATCCGCCGGTGATCGAGCCGGCGAGCACGCTTGCGGCGCAAGCTTGGGGCTGGAGCGCGCTGTATGTGCTATTCGCCGCGCTGTGCGCGGCCTCAGCATGGAAGGCGACCCGCGGCCACCGCGAGACCCCGGCCACCGCGGCCGCCAATGCCGAAGCCGGCCCGGCGCCAGGCCCCGGTGCCTACCTGATGTGGTTCAGCCTGTCCGCGCTGGGTTCGCTCATGCTGCTCGCGATCACCAGCCACATCACGCAGAACGTGGCTTCGGTGCCATTCCTGTGGATCGTGCCGCTGGTGCTGTACCTGTTGTCGTTCATACTCGTCTTTGACGTCGGCACTGGGCGGGACCGCAGCGGCTGGTATTCGCGCATCTGGGCGCTGCCGGCGCTGTTCGCGTTGCTAGCCGGAATGGCGTACTTCCTGTTCAACAACTCAGGAGTGATGGACATCCGCAGCTCGGTCGCGCTCTATAGCGCGGGCCTGTTCGTCGCCTGCATGTTCTGCCACGGCGAGCTGGCGGCGATGCGCCCGGCGCCGAAGTACCTCACGCGCTTTTATCTCATTATCTCGTTGGGCGGCGCCGCGGGCGGCCTTTTCGTCAGCCTGATCGCGCCACGCATCTTCGATAGCTACTTGGAACTGCCGCTGGCGCTGGTCGCCTGCGGCCTGCTCGCCGCCTGGCTGACTTGGAGGACGCGGATGGCGATGCCCTCGCCCGTGGCCCGTATCGGCGTGCCCGCGGTCGCGCTGGCGATCACCGGCGTGGTGGGCTGGCTGTCACTGGAGTACTTGTCCTACATCCATCAGAACGCCCTGGTGGTGACGCGCAGCTTCTACGGCACGCTGCGCGTCAAGGAGCACCCACGCGGCGGCGCCGAAGAAAGCCCGACTCGCAGCCTGGTGCACGGGGTCATCAACCACGGCTGGCAGTACACCGATTCGGAGCTGCGCATGAAGCCGATCAGCTACTTCGGGCCCAGCTCGGGGATCGCGCGGGCGCTGGATTACTACAGCGGCCGGCCTCGCCGAGTCGGCATCGTCGGCTTGGGCGTGGGCGTGTTCACCGCGTGGGGGGAGCCCGGCGACAGCTTCCGCATCTACGAGCTCGACCCCGAGGTGGTGAAGATCGCGCGCGAGCAGTTCTGGTTCCTGTCGGGCTCCAAGGCGAAGATCGAGGTGGTGATCGGCGACGGGCGCCTGAACCTGGAACGCGATCTGCCGCAGAAATTCGACCTGCTGTCGGTGGATGCCTTCTCCAGCGGCTCCATCCCGATCCACCTGCTCACGCGCGAGGCGCTACGAGCCTACAGGCGCCACCTCGCCCCGGGCGGGGTCATCGTCTACAACGTCACCAACCGCTTCGTGCGCCTGGCACCGGTGCTGAAGCTTGTCGCCGAGGCCGAGGGCATGCAGGCGATCCGCATCAGCGATTCCCCCTCCGAGGACAAGTACTCCGGCACCGAGTACGTGCTGGTCACGGCCAACGAGCAACTCGCCGCCGACAAGCGCTTCGCCGACGCCGAGAAGATCGAGGCCATACCGGGGCTGAAGCCGTGGACCGACAGCTTCAATAACCTCTTCAAAGTCGTCAAGTAACTACTGGGGCAGGTCCTCGAGCGCGCCCTCCAGGTGGCGCTTGTTGGCCCAGTCCAGGATCTGCCAGCCGCCCGGCGCGGCGCCGACGCGGTTGATGCCGCAGTTGGGGATGCCGAAATCGCGTGGCGCTGAGATCGAAAGCCCCGTGATGTCGCGATAGACCATGTCCAGCACCCCGCCGTGCGTGAACAGCAGCACGTCCTGGTCCGGATGGCGTGACGCGATAGACGCCACGCCTTTCACCGCCCGGGCAGAGAAGTCACTCAGGCTCTCCCCGGTGCCGAAGCTGAAATCCGGCTCGCGGCGGTCAAAGCGCGCGTATTCCTCCGGGTACTTCAGTTTCACCTCGGCATAGGTCAGGGTCTCGAAATCGCCGTAGTGGCGCTCGCGCAACTCGGGATCGAGCGTCACCTCCATACCCAGCGCCGCCGCCGTCGGCGCCGCCGACTGCCGCGCCCGCCCGAGGTCGCTCGAGTAGATGACCGAGAAACGTTCCTTCCCCAGAACCGAGGCCACCGCCTGCGCCTGGCGCCGGCCGGTATCGTTCAGGGGCACATCCAGCTGCCCCTGCACCCGGTGCTCGGCGTTCCACGCCGTCTCGCCATGCCGCACGATGACCAGCCGCGTCAATGCTTTCTCCCTGTGGCAACAATGGCGCCGACGACGATGAGGGCGCCGAGCACCTGTAGCGGCGCGATCCGCTGGTCCAGCACCGCCCAAGCGATAACGAGTACTGCGATTGGCTCGAAGTTGAGCACCACCGAATTGTTCACCGCGCCCAGCCGCGGCAGGACGACGAAAAGAGACGTGATCGCGGTGCCGTAAAGCATCACGAGCAGCGCAAGCGCGACCCAGCCGGTGCGGTCCACCGGAAGCAGGAAATCGCCCGCCACCGCGCCGCCCGCAATGGTCACCGCCGCCACCACGGTCATGATCATGAAGCTGCGCAGGCGCCCGTCCACCGCCGGCAGCCATTTCGTGGTGAAAAACAGCACGCTGGCGAAGGCAAGCGAAGCCCCGGTCGCCCAAAGCGCGCCGGCGCCGATCTCACTCCAACGGCCTGCGAAGTCACCGCTCGTGCCATAGACGTCCAGCGCAAGCGCAAGGCCGAACAACACCACCGGCATCGCAAACAGCACCCGACGCGGTGGCACGTCGCCTCCCGCGGCCCACGTCATCAGCGCCAGCAACATGGGAAAGGTCTGGAATGCGAGCACTGCCAGCGCCACCGGAATGGTTGCCACCGCGGAGTACAGGCAGTAGCTCTGCACCGCAAGCATGAGGCCGATCAGCGCCGCGCGCCCCCGCGTCCCCGCCGGCAGCGCCAGCGAGACGCCATTGACGAGCAGCAAGCCCAGCACGAACAGCGCGGTGCCGGCGGAGCGAAAGGCCACCGCCGTGGTGACATTGGTGCCGTGGTCGAACGCAACCCGCGCCGCGACGTGGTTGGAGCCGAACGCCACCGCTATCGCCAGCAGCAGCGCAATCCCGGCCCAGCGGGGGATGGGCTGCTCGGCCACGCCCCGCCTAGTCGACCTTGATGTTGTTGTCCCGGATGACCTTGCTCCACCTGGCCATCTCGCCCAGCGTCCACTGCTGCAGCGCCTCGGGCGTGCTGATGATGAGTTCCATGCCCAAGCCTTCGGTCAGGGTCTTCCTGACGTCCGGCAGGTTGAACACCTTCACCAGCTCACCATGCATCTTCTCGATGATCGGCTTGGGCGAACCCGCCGGGGTGAAGATGCCCCACCAGGCGTAGGCGGTCAGGCCGGGGAAACCCTGCTCGATGAGGGTCGGCACGTCGGGGAACGCGGCCACGCGCTGCTCTCCGGCCACCGACACACCGCGCATCTTGCCGCCGCGGATCTGCGGCGTCAGCAGCGCGAGGGAGCCGATGCCCATGTCGATCTGGCCGCCGAGGATGTTCTGGTTCATCGGCCCGCCGCCGGCGAAGGGGGCGTGGATCAGCTTGAAGCCGCCCATCTGCTGCGCCGTCACCAGCGTGAGGTGGCCCATCGTGCCGTTGCCCACGGAGCCGATACTCACCGAATCGGGCTTGGCCTTCGAGGCGGCAACCACCTCGGAGAAGCTCTTCCAGGGCTTGGACACAGAGGTCGCGATCGCATACGGCGCGCGGCCCACCAGCATCACCGGCGCCAAGTCCTTCGCGGTATCGAAGGGCAGGTTCGGGATCAAGGCCTGGTTGACGCCGTGCGAGTCGAATACGAACACGAAGGTGTAGCCGTCAGGCGGGGACTTGGCCGCCATGCCAGTGCCGATCGAGCCGCCTGCGCCTGGCCGGTTCTCCACCACGAACTGCTGCTTGAGCGCCTCGCCCAGCTTGGCGCCAGCAAGGCGGGCCAGGGGATCAACCGAACCGCCTGGCGGGAACGGGACGATGAACTTCACCGGCTTCGCCGGCCAGTCCTGCGCGAACGCCTGGGCCGCGACGGCGAACGTGGCGACAAGAATCAATGCGATGCGCTTCATGGTGGTCTCCACCTCCTGAATGGGCCGAAGTAGTTTAAGCGATTTCTGTGTATCCTCGCAGTCAAGAGGACCGCATGTTCATCCATCCGCGCAGCAAGGACCGGCCGTTCCACTTCGGCCTATTCCCGCTGGAGACGCTGCCGCGGGATCCGGGCGTGATCGACGCCGAAGCGAAGCGTCCGCCGCGCGCCGCAGCGGCGGCAGCGCCATCGTCGAGCCTGCTCGCGCGCACAGCGGATCGCTACCGCGGCATCTTCGCGACCTTTGCGGATGGCCCCGCCGCGCCGGCCAGGGCACCGGTGGGCGATGACCTCCGGCGCCGGGTCATGGACCTGAAGGGCGGCGCATACTTCCTCGACGCCAGCCTGGCAGGCATCTGCGCGATGCCAGCGCCCGAGCGTGGTTTCGCCCTTGTCGTGCTGGTCGAACACGCACGCGTGCCGGAGGAAGGCAACCTCGCACACGACTGGACCCGTTCCGCGATCTCCGCCGCAGCGGACATGCGGGCCGCCGAAATCGCGGTGGTGCTGGCAGGCCACGTGCGACAGATGGGATTCCAGGCGCATGCGCATCTCGCCGGTCACGCGCAAGTGGACTTGGAGAAGCTCGCAGTGCTCGCCGGCCTTGCCGTGCGCACCGGCGACTCGCTTGCGGCGCCCTTCATCGGCACCGGCTTCAGCCTCGCCGCGATCTCCACGGACTACGAACTGGCGGTCGACCTGCCGCTGCATCCGGATGCTCTCAAGGCAGGCGGGTTGCGCTACTGGTGGGGCATCAACGGCGCGCAGTCGGGACGCGAACGCGGTCGCCGAGCGAAGCGCCCCTCGCACCTCAGCCGCTACCCGATGGAAACGGTGAAGCGCGTCGCGCGACCGACGACGCTAATCCTCGACGACGAGGTGCCCCGCGTGCCCAAGCGCGCGGCATTCTTCCAGCGCGCCCTGCACGGCGACCTTGGCGACAAGGCGAAGAAGGAGCGCACGCGCTTTTCGTTCAAAACTCCGCTTTCCTTCAGCCTGCTGCAGGTGATCCGGGCATTGGTCCCGCACCAGGACGGCGAAGTGGCGCCCGCGCGCAACGGAACGCTATCGGATCCGGCCGCCAACGCGCGCGCCATCAAGTCCCTGTCCTACTTGCTCGGCTCGGACCTGACCGGCATCTGCGAGATCCCACGCTACGCCTGGTTCTCGCACAAGGAGAACGGTACCGAGATCCCGCGTTATCACCGATACGCCGTGGTGATGCTCATCGATCAGGGATACGACACCATGGAGGGCGCGAGCGGCGACGACTGGATCTCCGGCGCGCAGTCCATGCGCGGTTACCTGCGCGGCGCGGAGATTGCGGGGGTCATGGCCGAGTTCCTGCGAGGCCACGGCTTCCCGGCGCGCGCCCAGACCAACGCCGACAGCGACGTGCTGCAGATTCCGCTCATCCTCTGGGCCGGGCTGGGCGAACTGTCGCGGATCGGTGAGTTGGTGCTTAACCCGTTCGTCGGGCCGCGCTTCAAGTCGGTGGTGCTGACCACCGATCTGCCGCTGGAGGTGGACAAGCCCATCGACTTCGGCCTGCAGAAATTCTGCGGCCACTGCATGAAGTGCGCGCGCGAATGCCCCTGCGACGCCATCCCCTTCGGCGACAAGGTGATGTTCAACGGCTACGAGATATGGAAGCCGGACGTGGAGCGCTGCACCCGCTATCGCGTCACCAACCCAAAGGGCTCGGCCTGCGGCCGCTGCATGAAGACCTGCCCGATCAACAAGGTGGTGGACGCCGACGGCGCCTGGCTGACGCGCGCCGCGAGCTGGGTCGGGGTCAATGCACTCTGGGCCAAGCCGCTAACGGTGCCGTTCGCCGCCTGGTTCGATGACTGGATCGGCAACGGCCGGCGCAACCCGGCCAAGAAGTGGTGGTTCGACCACGAGCTGGTGGACGGCGTGGCGGTCGAGCCCAAGGGTACCAACCAGCGCGACCTGGATCTTGACCGCAAGATGGACGCCAGCGCGCAGAAGATGGCCTTTTACCACGCCAGCATGATGCCGCCGCCGGACGAGCAGGGACCGGTGCCGGTGGACCGCAAGGCGGCGATGGCGGCTGGTGCCCTGTTGGAAACGCCGGAGGCGGCGCGCCGGCGTGCGGCCGAGGTTGGTGAGCCGCCTGTTCACTATCGTCCTGCGCCGGCGCGAGGTGCCGTTGGGGCGGAATCAAGCGTTATTCCCGGGTCGAGCCCTTACCAGCAACTAAAGTAGTCCATTCCGTATCATCCCGGGGCGCCGATTCCCGCCGCGTGCCGAGCACCGTGCAGCCGGAAAATGTACACGATCGTGCACATTTGGACCCTGCCCGCTAGTGCAGCCTGAGGACAATAGGCTCCAGCGCCTGTCCCTGCGCGAGCACGCGGCCGATCGCGGCAGCGTGCCCGTAACCCAACTTGCGCAGTGCGGCCAGGCAGGCCTCGGCGCGATCCGCGGGAACGCCGGCCAGCAGGCCGCCGGCGGTCTGCGGGTCGAAAATCAACGCGTAGCGCGGATGGCCCACTGCCTCCTGCTGGTTGCGTAGTGCCCGGCGCAGCCGCACGTTGGCCGGCTGCAGCGAGCTCAGGATTCCGGCCGCGCTGGTTTCCTCAGCGCCCTCGAGCACCGGAATCGCCGACAGGTCCAATTCCGCATCCACTTCCGACGGCCGCGTCATCTCCACCAGGTGCCCCAGCAGGCCGAATCCGGTCAGGTCAGTGCAGGCGCTGGCGGCATGCTCGCGCAGGCAGCGCGCCGCGAGCCGACTCGACTGGCACATGGACGCCAGCGCCGCGTCGATCCAGCGGCCGCGCGCCTCCAGCCGCGCATGCGCCGCGAACAGCGTTCCGGTTCCCAGCGGCTTGGTGAGGATCAGCACATCACCGGGGCGCAGTCCGCCCTTGCGCAGGGCCAGCGCTCCTGCTTCATCCAGCAGGCCGTTGACCGCAAATCCGAGCGCCAGCTCCCGGCCCTCGCCGGTGTGGCCGCCCACGAGGGCGCACCCGGCCTCGTTGAGGACCTCGACCGCGCCGGTCATCATTTGCAGCAGGACGTCCTCCACTTTGGCCTCCAGGCCCGGTGGCACGGTCGCAATCGCAGTGGCCGATTGCGCCTCGGCCCCCATGGCGAAGATGTCCCCCAGCGCGTGGTTGGCCGCGACCTTGCCAAACACATAGGGGTCGTCGATGAAGGCGCGGAAGAAGTCCACCGTGTGCACCATCGCCTTGCCCGGGGGCACTCGCACCACCGCGGCATCGTCGGGCGCATGCAGGCCGATCAGCACGTCGTCCCGCTCCACCGGGCGCAACGCACCGAGGGCACGCGAGAGCACCGAGGCGCCCACCTTCGCGCCGCAACCGCCGCAGCGCATCGCGATCGCCGAGATCGCCTGCGAGGCTTCATCCCCCTCCAGCCGGATCGAGGACTGCGCAACCGGCGCCGCCGCCGTCATCGCCGGCAGGCGATCGAACTTCGCCATGAAGCGCCGGTCGATCCAGTCCTTCCAGCGCCAGGTCCAGTCGCCCTGCACGCCGAGCGTGCCGCGCGAGGCTACCGCGTGGCGATCGCCGGTGCTGATCAGCGCCAGCCACCGTCTCTGCGGGCGGTAGGGCTTCAGCGCACGGCCCTCGACCGCGCGGCGCAGGTTCTCCGCCAGTGGCGGCCCCTGCCGCACCGCGAACACGCCCGCCTTCTCAAGTTTGTGGTTGACCATCGACGCGATGTCGCCCGCTGCGAAGACATTAGGCGCGGTGACGGTCCGCAGGGTGTCCTCGACGCAGATGAAGCCGCCCTCATCCAGCGCAAGCCCGCTGTCGCGCAACCAGGCGGCTCCGCCGGCTTGCGTCACCCAGATGGTTTCGTCGGCCCGCACGGTCTCGCCGCCCGCCGTGCGCACCCCTGATGCGGATACCTCAACCACTTCGGCGTCGCGGTGCACCACGACCTCGCGCTGCGCGAGCACGCGCATGAACGTGTCCTGCACCCACGCGTTGTGCGTCGGCAGAATCCGGTCCTCGCGCGTGAGCAGGTGGAACTGCAGCGCGTCCGGATCCCGGCCCAGCGCGCGCAATTCTCCGCGCAGCCGATACTGCATGGCGAGGGTCAGCTCGACGCCGCCTGCACCGGCGCCCACCACCGCGATGCTCATGCGTCCCGCGTGGCCGCGGACGCGCTCCAGCAACTGCCGCCAGCGCGCATCGAAGCCGCTGATGGGCTTGACCGGCACCGCGTGCTCCGCGGCGCCTGGCAGGTCGCGCATCTGCGGCGTGGAGCCGATGTTGATGGACAACAGGTCGTAGGGCACCGGCGGACGGTCGCGGCAGCGCACGCGCCCGGCGCCCAGGTCCAGGCCAAGCGCCTCGTCGCGGTAGAAGCGCGCGCCGGCGAACTGCGCCAGCCGCGACAGGTCGATGTGCACCTCGTCGTAACGGTAGTGGCCCGCGATATAGCCCGGCAGCATTCCGGAGTAAGGCGTGTGGGTGTCGCGACAAATCAGGGTCAGGCGCACACCCGGCAGCGGGCGCATGCCGAAGCGCCGGAGCACCGTGACGTGGCTGTGGCCCCCGCCAACGAGGACGATGTCCCTAAGGACGGGCTGATCGGAGGATTGCACCTGAACGTGGCCTCGACGAAACCGCGGAGCGCGGCGCAGCGCAGAATAGCATCGCGGCTGCCTCGGCCGGCCGGCCGTCGGAAGTCCGGGCGGCCTAGCCACAGTGTGCTCAGAAAGCGGCTCGAACTGATCGCGCGCCGTGCGTCGCACGCAGTCCACGATCTTGTGCTTCAGGATGCCGGTCAGCCAGGTGCCCAGCGCGGACCGGCCTTGAAAGCTGCCGCCAGCGGCCAGCGCGGCGACCCGTGCGTCCTGGACCGCGTCTTCCGCGTGCGCCGGATTGCGCAGGCGGGTCCTCGCGTAGCGCATCAACTGGTCCCTGCAATATCCGATCGCCTCTGCGCTGACAACTGCCGCGTCCGCTTGGTCGATCGCCTGGCCTCGCTGGCTGTGGTTGTGACTACCGGGGTCAGAAGACCCGCGTTTCAGCTTTTTCCTTACAATCCGCTCTCCAACATCCCGAGGTGCGCATGCAACTCTTTGACCTGACTGGAAAAGTGGCTATCGTCACCGGTGGCAACGGCGGTATCGGCCTGGGCATGGCACGCGGCCTTGCGGCGGCCGGTGCGAAGGTGGTGGTTGCCGGCCGTAACGCGGCCAAGAGCGCAGCCGCAGCGAAGGCCATCGGCGGCGACGCCATCGAAGTAGACGTGAAGAGTGAGACCTCGCTGCAGGCCCTGGTCAGTAAGACCGTGAAGCGCCACCGGCGGCTCGACATCCTGGTCAACAACGCCGGCTTCAATATCCGCAAACAGCCCCAGGAGTTCACGCTGGCCGAGTACCACGAGGTGATGAACACCAATCTCACCAGCGCCTTCCACTGCTCGCAGCTGGCTTACACGGAGATGAAGAAGGCAGGCGGCGGCAAGATCAGCAACATCGGCTCCAGGATGTAC
>SXNB01000040.1 GCA_005777205.1 Burkholderiales bacterium
CCAATTCCAGCCCAGCGCGTCTGGGCGGAACACCTTGGCTTGCGGAATCAGGCGGGCCGCGATGCTGCGCACGCGCGACACCTGCGCCGCGTCCCGGTTCAGCTGTCCCTTTTGCTGCGCCTCGCTGATGACCTTGCGGTAAGCCTTGTCTGCGCTCCTGTTGACGGTCCCGGAGGACACCAGCATCGTCTGCTGCCGACTGACGCCGACTTCGCCCGGCGCGGTCGTCTGGACCGACTGACAGGCGACCAATGAAAGCGCCGCAAGAGCTGCAAGCTGGATCGGTTTCATAAGCCTTGAATGCTCAGGGTTCGTTCAGCGTTGACAGCGTCATCTTAGCGCTCAAACGCGCACTTTCCAGGCCACCAGCGCCGCGCCGAGCAGCGCGAACAGCGAGCCGACGCCGAAGCTGAGCGCCGGTCCCAGCGACTGCCAAGTGATGCCCGCGACCAGTGAACCGGTCATGCCGCCGACGCCGTAGCAAAGGCTCGAAAACAGGGCCTGCCCGCGCGCCTGCACCGGCCCCGGGAACAGTCGGTGTACTGCCGCGACCGACGCAGAATGGAAGGCGCCGAAGGTGAACGCGTGCAGCAGTTGCGCCGCCACCACCACCGCGAGCGATTCCACGCCCCAGCCGATGGCGATGAAGCGCACCATCGCGCAGCCGAAGCTCGCCAGCAGCAGCGCTCGCAGCGAAAAGCGCGCGAGCAACTGCGGCAGACGCAGGAAGAGCACGATCTCGGCCAGCACCCCTACCGTCCAAAGCGCGCCGATCATCGTCTTCGAATAACCCGCATTCGCGAGGTGAATGGAAAAGAACACGTACCAGGTGCCGTGCGCCGCGGTCATGCACAGGCTGGCGCCGAAGAAAGCCGCCACACCAGGGCGGCGCAGGACCTCGCCAAAGCGCAGATGGGCGTGCTCTGCGCGCGCCGGGGGATTGCGTGGCACGAGCAGGGAGGCGACGAGGATGCCGGCCGCCAGGCCGACCAGGATCGGCAGCAGCGAAGCCACCTCGTGGCCGTCCAGCCACGCGCCGACCGCCAGCACCGACAGGATGAAGCCAATAGACCCCCAGAGCCGAATCGGACCATAGAGCCCCATCCGGCCCTGCAGCGCGGAGAACGTAATGGACTCGATAAGCGGCGCGGCGCCGGCCGAGCACAGGCTTAGCGCGAGCAGCGTGAGCGCGATCGCGGCTGGGCGCGATTCGCCGAGGAGCGCGGCAAAGCCAGCAAGCATGGCGCAAGCGGAGAACACGAGGACCACGCTTTTCGCGCTTGCGTAACGAGCCCCCCAGGCGTCCGCCAGCCAGCCCCACAACGCGGGCGCGACGATGCGGGCCGCCTGAGGCATGGCGACGGCGAAAGCGATCTCACCCGCACCCAGGCCCAGGCTCGCGAGGTACAGCGAAAAATAAGTGACGAACGCGCCGGCGTGTGCGAAGAACGCGAAGTAGTAGGCAGCGAGGCGCGCGGCAACAGGCATGGCCGCCGCAGTCTACAAGGCATGCCATATAGCCCGCGATGCTGTATCGACATTTGTCCCGCGCCGCGTTCTACGCGCTACTCGCCGCGCCTGTCGCAGGCTGCGCGCGGACAGCCCCTGTTCCGGCTGCTGCGCTCCCACGCCCAGCCGGAGAACTGCGCGGCCGCTTTCGCTGCTCAGGTGAACTGAGCCGGGCGCGCCGCAAAACGCAGCGTCGCGAGAACGTCGCGCGCGAACGTGGCGTCGTCGCGGCCCTGCTTCGCCGCAGCGCTGATCTTGTCGTCGAGCATCAGGTTCGCCAGGCCGTGCACCATGGCCCAGGCCGCGATCGAGGCGTCGCGCGCGCCGGCGGCCTCCGCAACCTCGCCCGACAGCGCGCTGGACAGGCCGTCGAGCACCTTCGTCGCCACCTCGCGTAGGGCCGGATATGCGGCGATGCGGACCATCCCGCCAAACATCAGACGGAAGCGCTGCGGCTGCGCCAGCGCGAAACGCATGTAGGCCTCGCCCATGCCCTTCAGCCCCCCGCCCGTGCGCGCCTCCTGCTGCGCCCTACCGAGTTGGGCGAAGCCATCGGCCGCCAGCGCCGCTAGCAGGCTGCCCCGGTCAGGAAAATGGCGGTACGGCGCGTTGTGGGAAACCTTCACCCGGCGTGCCAGTTCACGCATCCGCAGGCCTTCAACACCCTGTTCTTCGAGGAGTTCAGAGGCCGCCAGGAGGATCGTTCCGGACAGGTATCCGTGGTGGTAGGTGGGCTTTGCTCGACCATATGTTGTCATTGTTTACATACCGTTCTAAGTTTATGTTGTCGTCGTCAACATAACACATCCTCCATGATCCGTGAACTAAGCTTCGCCAGCGCCGTCCATCTGGCTGCCGTGCTGCCCGCCCTCGCCGTCGGCGTAGTCTAACTGCTGCTGCCGAAAGGGGCGCGATCGCACAAGGTGTTCGGCGGGGCCTGGGTCGCGGCGATGGCGATCACCCCCCGTATCTTCGTTCTGGATATTGGGCATCAACAACGGCGGCCAGTTCTCCGTGATCCACCTGCTGTCGGTCTTCGTGCTGCTCAACCTAGCGCGCGATCTGGCCCATCCGCCGCGGCTACGTCTCGGCGCACAAGAAGTTCATGGTGAGCACCCTGCTAGGCCTGGTCAGCGCCGGCGCGCTGATCCTGCCGCTTCCTGCACCAGCTACTTTTTTGACCTCGTTGTCGAACGTTTCCCGGCCTGCGGATCGGCATAGGGGTTGCGGCCGGTGCGCAGTTCGATGCGCAACGGCGTGCCGCCCAGCTTGAAGGCGTTGCGGAACCAGCCCTCGAGGTAGCGCTTGTAGTTGTCGCCGATCTGGTCCAGCGAGTTACCGTGGATGACGACGATGGGCGGGTTGGATCCGCCTTGGTGCGCGTAGCGCAGCTTGGGCCTCGAATAGCCCTTGCGCGGCGGCGACTGCTGCGCCACCGCGGCGATGAGCGCGCGCGTCAGGCGCGGCGTCGAGAGCTTCGCCATCGCCGCGGCGTAGGCCGAGTCCACCGCTCGCATCACGCCGGGAACGCCCTTGCCGGACTTCGCCGAAATGTTCAGCGTCTCAGCGAAGCCGAGGAATCCTACCTTCCAGACCAGTTCGTGCTTGATGCGCTCGCGCGCTTCCTTGCCCGTTGCGTCCCACTTGTTCACCACCACCACCACCGCGCGGCCCCGCTCCAGGATGTAGCCGGCGACATGCGCGTCCTGCTCCGAGATGCCTTCCACCGCGTCCAGTACCAGCACCGCGACATTGGCGGCCTCGATCGCTTGCAGCGTCTTGACGATAGAGAATTTCTCCACCTGCGCGCCATGGGACTTGCCGCGCTTGCGCAGGCCCGCGGTGTCGATCAGCGTATAGCGCCGCCCGTTGCGCTCGAAAGGCACTTCGATGGCGTCGCGCGTGGTGCCCGGCTCGCCGTAGGCGATAACGCGCACCTCGCCCACCAGCGCGTTCACCAGGGTGGACTTACCGACATTGGGGCGGCCGACGATGGCCACCCGCGGATGCTTGCCTTCTTCCTCCGCCGGCTCGTCGCCGGCCGGGAACGGCGCCAACACCGCTTCCATCAATTCGCCCACGCCTTCGCCGTGAGCGGCGGAAATCGGCCCCGGATTGCCCATACCCAGCTCGTGGAACTCCGCCGCCGCCGCCGCGCCCATGCCTTCGGCCTTGTTGGCCGCGATGCGCACGTGCTTGGCGACCTTGCGCAGGCGCTCCGCGATGGCGCGGTCGCCCGGGGTCAGCCCGGCGCGCACGTCCGTGACGAAAATCACCGCATCGGCCTCCACGATCGCCTGTTCTGCCTGGCGCGCCATCTCGGCGTAGATCGGGTCCGTCGAGGCGGCCTCGACGCCGCCGGTGTCGATGACGATGTAGGGCCGGCCGCCGAGCCAGCCGTTGCCGTAGTGCCGGTCGCGCGTCACCCCCGGCACGTCGACCACGATCGCCGAGCGACTGCGAGTGAGGCGGTTGAAGAGCGTGCTCTTGCCGACGTTGGGCCGTCCGACCAGGGCGATTACCGGCTTCATGCCGGTCTTGGATCAGGCTTCACAGCGACAGCGCGAACAGGCCGCCGTTCGCGCTCTGCACCAGGAAACCGGCGGGCAGGCGCAGCGGCGCGGCACGGATCGCGCTGCCGTCAGTGGCGTGGCGGGCGACGAAGGCGCCGGAGTCGCGGGCGAGGAAGTGCACGTAGCCCTCGAGGTCGCCCACGGCGATATCGGTGCCGAGCGGAATCGGCTGCGACAGGCGCCGGTTGCTGAGCCGGTCCTGGCGCCAGACGCTGCGCCCGTTGCTGCGGTCCAGCGCATGCACCGCGCCCTTGTCGTCGCTGACATAGGCGAAGCCAGCGTCGAAGGACACGCCGGTGAGCGAAGACAGGTCGCGTGCCCACAGCTGGTTGCCGTTCTGCGCGTCGTAGCAGGCGACGCGGCCCTGGTAGGCCGCGGCGCAGACTTCCCGGCCCTGCGCCGCAGGATCGCCGACGATGTCGGTGACACGCTCCAGTTCGTTAGCGCCCCTGGGCAGTGCCACCGTGGCCTCCCAGCGCACGCCGCCGTTTGACAGCGCGAGGGCCACCAGTTTGCCGCCGGAGAAGCCGACGAAGGCCACGCCCTGGTGCACCGTTAACCCGGCGGGCGTGCGCACGATGAGCGCGGTCGGCGCGCGCTGGTAGACCCAGCGCCGCCGGCCGTCCTCGGCGCCAAAGGCGAAGATCCGGCTGTCGGCGCTGCGCACCAGCACCAGTCCGTCGGCCACGCGGGGCGCGGCCAGGACCTCGCTCGACACGCGCGCGCGCCAGCGCACTATGCCGCTTCTCGCATCCAGCGCGACCACTTCGCCGACGTCTGAGGCCACCACCACCAGCTCGCTGTCCGCGCCGATGCCACCGGAGATCCGGATCCCGGCCGAGACCCGCCAGCGCGCCTGGCCGTTGGCGGGGTCCAGGCGCGCCACGTTGCCGTCGCGTGCCGCAACAAAGAGGTCTCCCGCGAGCGCCGGGCTGAGCACGAAGGCTTCCGCGCCGCCAATGCTAGAGGTCCAGAGCGTCTTCACCGCCTGCGGGCTGGTGAGCACCGGAAGGGCGGCAGGCTTGGGGCCGGACGGAGCGCTGAACCAGTCCATTGGATTGACGCTGGGCAGGCTGGAGCAGGCGCCCAGAGCGGCCGCAGCCAGCGCCGCGATCAG
>SXNB01000274.1 GCA_005777205.1 Burkholderiales bacterium
CGGCGCCCAGTCCGTGCAGCCAGATGACCGCCGCGTCGGGATTGGCGCCGGTCTCTATCTCAATCGTTTCAAGTACTTGGCTCATTCGAGCGATTGTAGCGCGAACACGGCCCGTTCGATGGTGCTTGCGGTGGTGCTGGGCCTGCTCCTGCTGCAACTGCGCAACTTCTCGCGCATCACCATGGTGTTCCTCACCGCGCTGACGCTGCTGCTCGTGCCGGGGTTGTACGCGGCTTGGTTCCGCGTCAGGAAGTCTGCGGCCACGCCCTAGGGAACAGCGGCCCTCCGATGGCGTCGCCATCCTTCAGGCCGTGGCCCTCGATGGGTGGCGATACCGTGCCGGGGCGCTCGCTCCAGCGCACCCGCTCCCCGAGATAGCGCAAGGCCCAGGCACGGCGCCGGCGGTCGAGCGCGCGATTACCGGGCGCGCCGTGCAAAGTGAGGCCGGTGAAGGCGATGACGTCGCCGGGCGCCATGTCCCAGCCGAGGAACTCGTAGCGGTCGCGCTGCGCATCGATGTCCGGGACTTCCTCCACCGGCACGGCGGCGGTGTCGAACGCGGCCTCCTTGCGGAAGAACTTCGGCGCGTAGCGTTTGCCCCAGCGGTGCGAGCCGCGCACGTACTCCACCGCGGTGTCCCTCGGCACCGGGTCGAGCGGCAGCCAAAACGAGGCCACGCCGTCCAGTTCGCCATCGGATTGCAGCGGGTAGTAGGGGAAGTCGTGGTGCCAGGGCGTGCGCTCGAGCGTGCCCGGCTCCTTCACCAGCAGGTGATCGTGGTACCAGTTCACCCGGGTGCTGGCGAGCAGCCGCGCGGCGATTGCGGGAAGGGGCGAGGCGAGCGCGGCCTTTCGGCAGGCGTCGTGCCGCTGCCAGAGCTGGAAATCGACGAAGAAACGCCCAGGATTCCCGGCCGGCGTGTTGAGCCGGACCATCGGGCCGGGAGAGGCGATGTCGTCGTCCACGGCGGCGCGCAGCGCCTCGATCCAGTCGGCGTCGAAGACGCGGCGCAGGCAGATGGCTCCGTCCTCGCGGAACGCGCGCACCTGGGCGTCAGTGACCGGTTCGAGCGGCTCGCGGTTCATGTCTTCGGGCGGAGGGCGCTCTTGGGCCGGAAGGCCTTGAGCAGCGCCTCGTCGGTCTCGAGGTAGGGGCCGCCGATGAGATCAATGCAGTAGGGCACGGCCGCGAACACGCCATCCAGCGTTTCCTTGATGGCCTTGGGCTGGCCCGGCAAGTTGATGATCAGCGCCTGTTTCCTGACGACGGCGACCTGCCGCGACAGGATCGCGGTCGGCACGAATTTCAGGCTCACCGCGCGCATCTGCTCGCCGAAACCGGGCATTACCTTGTCCGCGACGGCCAGCGTCGCCTCGGGCGTGACGTCGCGCTTCGCCGGCCCGGTGCCGCCGGTGGTGAGCACCAGATGGCATCCGGCCCGGTCCACGAGTTCCTTGAGCGTGGCCTCGATCACCGGTTGCTCGTCCGGGACCAGCCGTTCCTCGTAGCGGATCGCGGGCGAGGTCACGGCCTTTCCCAGCCAATCCTTGAGTGCCGGAAGCCCCTCGTCCTGGTAGACCCCGCCGGAGGCGCGGTCGCTGATGGACACCAGCCCTACAACCAGTTTCCCGCTCATTTGACGACGTAGAACTCCAGTTCAACGGCCGCGGCGCGGCGCGCACCGGTGGCGATGCAAATGGTGCGATTGAGCCACGCGTACTTCGAGGCCGCGGTTTCGAACCAGGGCGTGGCGCGCATGTAGTAGAGCGCGGGATCCACGTCGTCGCCGCGCGCCAGGCGATCCAGCACCTCGGGCGGTCCGTGGCGGTAGCCCAGGTTGTTGACGTAGATGAGCACGCCGTCCGAGGTCTCCAGCGTGTAGCGCGCGTCCAGGTAGGCGACGCCATCGGCGCGGATCACCTGCCAGTCGGCGCCGCCGGCGAGCACTCGGCCGGAGAATTTCGGGCCGCTGAACTGGCCGCCGGTGATGCCGATGATTCGCCGCCTGCCCATCGGGGTCTGGCCCAGTTCGCGCACCGGCTCCAGCGTGACCTCGATTCGGCACAGGAATTCGGTCTCGATCATGGCGCCTCCGTCTCTCCAGTGAGTGCCTCGCGCACCACGCGGAACAGTTCGCGCTGCGCGCGAGGCGGATGCGCGCCGGCGATCTCCCTGCGCGCGTTGCGGATCAGCGTCCGCAGCACCTGCATGTCGGCAGCCGGGTGCTCGCCGGCGAATTCCGTGAGCGCTGCATCGTCCCCGATGAGCCGCTCGCGCCATTGCTCGAGCTGTCTCTGTCGCGCGCGCGCCGAGGCCGATTGCCCGGCCGCCTCGGCCAGCGCGGCCCTGATCGGCGCCGGGTCCACTACCCGCATCAGCTTGCCGATGTACTGGATCTGCCGCCGCCGGGCCTCGTGGCTGGTGATGCGGCGCGCGTCGCGCAGCGCGCCGGCCAGCTTCTCGCCCAGCGGCAGCGCGTCCACGCGCACTTGCGGCAGGTCGAGCAGCGAGGCGCCGAGGTCGCGCAGCGCGGCCATGTCACGCTTGTGCTGCGACTTGCTGATGACATCCGCCGCGCCATCGTCCACGACGTCGTTACCGGGTTTGTCGCCGAATTTCTCCCTCATGGCACTGCTATGATAGCGCGCCATGATTGCCGTGCTGCCCGCAATGTCCCCGAAAGCATCGAACCGGTCCGGGTCTGACGTTCGCTTCACGTACACGCCGGAGCAGTTGCGCGGCTTCGCGCGGCAGGTGCTCGAGTTTGCGCGCCGCGCCGGCGCCTCCGACTGCGAGTGCGAGGTGTCCGAAGGCAACGGACTGTCGGTCAGCGTGCGCATGGGCGCGGTCGAGACCATCGAGCACAACCGCGACAAGGGCATCGGCGTCACTGTCTACGTCGGCGAGCGCCCGGCGGCGCGCCGCGGCCACGCCAGCACCTCGGACCTCTCGCCCGGGGCGCTGGCGCAGACGGTGGAGGCGGCGATGGCGATCGCCCGGCGCACCGCAGTGGACGATTGCGCCGGTCCACCCGAAACTGGCCAACTGGCGCGCGAGCCGCGCGACCTCGACCTGTTCCATCCTTGGGCGCTCGGCACCGAGGAGGCGATCGCGCTTGGCAAGCGGGTCGAAGGTGCCGCCTTCGCGTTATCCCCGAAGATCCGCAACTCAGAGGGCGCCATGGTGTCTGCGCAGCACGGCCAGTTCGTGCTCGCCAACAGCCTGGGCTTCATGCAGGGCTACCCGACCTCCCGGCACATGCTCTCGCTTTCGGTGATCGCTGAGGACAAGGGCCTGATGCAGCGCGACGACTGGTACAGCTCGGCGCGCGTCCCGGACGCGCTCGCCGACCCGGACTCGCTCGGCCGCTACGCGGGCGAGCGTGCGCTGGCCCGGCTGCGCTCGCGCAAGATCCCGACCTGCCAGGCGCCGGTGCTGCTGGAGGCGCCGGTGGCGGCCGGGCTGATCGGGTCCTTCGTCAGCGCCGCGAGCGGCGGCAACCTGTACCGGAAGTCCTCGTTCCTGCTCGACGCCCTGGGCCGCAAGGTGTTCGCCTCCGGGGTCCGCATCGAGGAGCGGCCTCACGAGCCCCGCGGGCTGGCGAGCTCGTCGTTCGACGATGAAGGCGTGGCGACGCGCGCCCGCACCGTGGTGGAAAAGGGCGAACTCAAGGGTTACTTCCTGGGCAGCTACTCGGCGCGTAAGCTCGGCATGAAGAGCACCGGCAGCGCCGGCGGCACGCACAATCTGGTGGTGGCCGCGAGCGGCCCCGATTTCCGCGGCATGCTGCGAAAGCTGCGTCGCGGCCTGCTGGTGACCGAACTGCTCGGCCAGGGCGTCAACCTGATCACGGGCGACTACTCGCGCGGCGCTGCCGGCTACTGGGTCGAGGGCGGCGAGATTGCCTTCCCCGTGGAGGAGATCACCATTGCTGGGAACCTGAAGGACATGTTCCTCGGTATCGCCGCAGTGGGCAGCGACGAGGCGGTGCGCGGTTCCTACCGCTGCGGCTCCATCCTGATCGACAACATGACCATCGCGGGCAACTGAACGGACGGGGACGTAAATGCGGCGAGTTGCGGTATTTTGCTTTTTATCGATCTGCGCGGCGCTTTCTGTCGCGCAGACAGCGCAGAACACGCGCTCCCCTGACGTCATCTTCGTCCCTACGCCCCAGGAGCTGGTCGACGACATGCTCCGCCTCGCTGACGTGAAGAAGGGCGACGTGCTCTACGACCTCGGTTCCGGCGACGGCCGCATCCCGATCACGGCGGCCAGGCGCTATGGCATCCGCGCGGTTGGCATCGACATCGATCCCGACCGCATCAAGGAGGCCAACGCCAACGCGGCTAAGGCGGGCGTCACCAAGCTGGTCACCTTCCGCCAGGAGGATCTGTTCCAGGCCGGCTGGAAGGATGCCACCATCGTCACGCTCTACCTGCTGCCGGAGCTGAACCTCAAGCTGCGCCCCCGCCTGCTGAAGGAACTGGCGCCCGGCACTCGCATCGTGTCGCACCAGTTCGACATGGGCGACTGGAAGCCGGAGAAGAAGCTCGAGATGGAAGGCCGCACGATCTACTTCTGGACTGTGCCCGGCGCGAAGCGCCCGGTCAGGTGAAGTTCAGGCGCTCCTCGACCAGCACGCCGTAGATCCGGATTGGCTGCCGACGCGAAATCTCGAGTTGGGTAGGGGCTCGGCGTCCAAGTTCAGGTTGTCCACCAACAGCGCGGTGCGCAGGCCGCAGGACTTGCGCCAGCGCTCCGCGGTCGCGGCGAAGCCGCCTTGGATCTGCTGCGCGGCGCGGATCGCGCGCTACGCCGAGTTGGTCGCGCTGCCGCGGCAGAACACCGACAGCATGGCGTCATGGTGCAGGCCGATCGCCTCGCTGCCCGCCTCGGCGACATCGTTGTAGAACTCGTTCGTCAGCAGGAGGACCTGCTCTGGTTCGATCACGCTCGATATCGACACCAGGCCGCGAACCTCGGTGAACAGGATGGCGCCGTCGCGCCGCTGCGGGCGCGGCTGACGCATCGAATCCCAGGGGCTGGGTCTTGGCGAAATCCGCTGGTGCTGCCATCGCCGCCGTGCTCATGCCTGCGCTCCCCGCTGGGATTGGAAGATCAGGGTACGGATTGCAAGAGATTGCAAGGAGGAACTAGTTCACCAACGTGACGGTGACGCGCTTGTTGCGCCGGCCCTCGGAGCGGATCCGGGTCACCGCCAGGGGGCCGATCTCCGCGGTATTGGCGACATGGGTGCCGCCGCAGGCCTGCAGGTCCACCCCGGGGATCTCGAGCAGCCGGATCCGGCCGGCCCCCCTCGGCGGGGCGACGGACATGGTGCGCACAAGCTCGGGGCGCGCGTCCAGTTCGGCGTCCGTGATCCAGCTAGCCCGGGTGCCGTGGCCGGCGCGCACCAGCGCGTTGACGCCGTCCTCGATGGCTTCCTTCACCAGCTTGTCCATCTCGATGTCGAAGTCCAGGTGCGACTTGTCTTCGCCGATCCGGCCGCCGGTGACGGGCGCCTTTACTACTGCGCCCACGAGGTGCAGCGCGCTGTGGTAGCGCATCAGGCGGTGGCGGCGGTCCCAGTCGATGGCTACCTCGACCTTCGCGCCGACGGCGGGCATAACGGCGCCGGGCTCGAGCAGGTGGAGGACCGCGTCGCCGTCGCCTTTGCGGGTGTCGACGACACGAAGTCCAGAGATCGAGCCGGTGTCGCCCAATTGGCCGCCGCCAAGCGGATAGAACACCGTGCGGTCCAGTTCCACCGCGTTGTCCCGCACCGCCACGACCGTCGCCTCGCAGGCGCGCAGGTAGGCGTCATTGCGGAACAGCAGCTGGGTCATCTACAGCAGGGTAAGCAGCGCCACCACAACGATCACCAGGGCGCCAGCGGCGAAGAAGGCAAGCGTCCCGGCGGTCACGTCCGGCAGCGAAGGGTCGCGCGGGATCGGCTCCGGATGGGGCTCGTCGTGATCCCCGTGCCCGTCAAGGTCGCCGTGGCCGGCCTGCGGATGCTCGGCGGCCAGCTTGGCGTTGAAAGCGACGAAGAAATCGTTGGCCACTTTCTGCGCCGCGGCGTCCACCAGGCGCGAGCCGATCTGCGCCAGCTTGCCGCCCACGTTGGCCTTCGCGGTGTAGGTCAGCTTCGTGCCGCCTTCGGCCGGGGCCAGCTGTACCTGCGCGCCGCCCTTGGCGAATCCCGCGACCCCACCCTGGCCCTCGAAGGCGATCGAGTACGAGTTGGGCGGCTGGATGTCGTTCAGCGCCAGCTTGCCCTTGAACTTGGCGCTCACCGGGCCGACGCGTGCGGTCATGAGCACGGTGTAGGCGTTCTCGCCGGCGGGCTCGATGGACTCGCAGCCGGTGATGCAGGCCTTGAGGAACTCGGTGTTGTTCAGCGCCTTCCAGGTGTCGGCCTGCGACGCCGGGATCAGCTGCTCTCCAGTCATTTCCATGCGCGTTTCTCCAGGTGCCGTGGCTCGGGACGGGCCAGGGCGTGTGCGAGGTCGATGAGACTCTTCAGATTATGCACCGGCAGGAAGCGGTCCACGTGCGGCAGCATGGCGCGCACGCCCGCAGGCCTCGCCTCGAACTTGTCGTAGCGCAGCAGGGGATTCAACCAGATCAGTTCGTTGCAGGACTTGTGCATGCGCTGCATTTCCTCGCCCAGGCCTTCGCCCGCCTCGCGGTCCAGGCCGTCGGAAACCAGCAGCAGGCAGGCGTTCTGCCCCAGCACGCGCCGGCCCCAGCGCCAGTTGAACTCGCGCAGGCAGGCGCCGATGCGGGTACCGCCGGACCAGTCCTTGATGGCCTCCGCCACGCGCGCCATGGCGACATCGACGTCGCGATGGCGCAGCTGGCGCGTGATGTTGGTGAGGCGCGTGCCGAACACAAACACCGTGACGCGGTCGCGGTCGTTGGTGATGGCGTGCAAAAAGTGCAGGAACATGCGCGCGTAGGGATTCATCGAGCCGGAGATGTCGCACAGCACGACCAGCGGCGGGTGGATCTCGATCGGCGCGGCGCGCACCAGCGGGATCAGCGCGCCGCCCTCGCGCAGGCTCCTGCGCAGGGTCGCGCGCAGGTCGACACGGGCGCCCCGCGGCGCCGCTTCCAGGCGCCGGGTGCGCACCAGCGGCAGCGGCAGGCGCAACCGGGCCAGCATTTTTTTCGCCTCGGCGAGCTCCGCCGCGGACATGGTGTCGAAGTCCATGCGCTGCAGTACCTCGCGCGTGGAAAAGGTGAGCCGCGCGTCCAACTCCACCTTCTGTTCCTGCTGTTCCTCGGGCTTTTTCTGGTTAAACAGGGCGTCCGACAGCCGCTGGCTCTGCTGCTCCTCGGGCTTGCCGGCCCGGCCGTAGGTCTTGGGCAGCAGCGCCGCCATCATCTTTTCGGTGAGCTTCGGGTCGCGCCAGAAGATGCGGAAGGCCTGGTCGAAGATCGGGCGCTGCTCCTCGCGCGAGATCAGCACTGCAGACATGGTCCAGTACCAATCCTCGCGCCGGTTGCAGTCAGCCAGTTCCAGCGCTCGGGTGCAGTCGATGACGCGGTCCGGGCCGAGCCGCAGGCCGGCGGCGCGCAGCAGGCGCGCGAAGTGCATCACGTTCTCGGCCAGCCTGCCCTTCGGACCCGCGGGATCGATCTCGGGGAACATGTCAGGCCTCGGAGGGCTTGCTGGCCTGCGCCGACAACACGCACTTGCGCGCAGGCTTCTCGATCGCGGGCGAGGCGACCACGGCGTGGCTGGAGAAGTAGCGCTCGTGGTTGCGCTCCACGTCCTCCAGCCGACGGCGCAGGTCGCCCCAGCCCAGTATGGCGTGCACCGCCTCGTACTGGATCAGCTTCTGAAGCACCACCGCCGAGGTGCGCCAGTCGATGCGCTTCAGGCGCAGGAATCCCCGGTTGAACCAGGAATGGCACAGATGCAGCAGGTCGGCGTCGATAGAGCTCCAGGCCGGGTGCGCCCTCATGCCGCGCTGGATCGTGCTGCGCATCTCCACCAGCATCGCGCTGCCGCCAGGGGCCATATTGAGGTGGCGGAACAATTCCTGGCGCGCCGGTTCGGCTACTTCCTGCAGGCGCTGCAGGTTGCGCGGCGTCGGGTCGTCGCGGTAGGCGTCGGCGGCCTTGCCCACCGCCTTGGGCGGGGGGCGAAAACTCCTCGGCCACGATGTCGAAGAACTGGGTGCGGCCGCGCTCGTCCAGCGCCTGCCATGCCGCAAGGGCATCGCGCGCCATCGCCGCGCCGGAGACCTTGCCGCGCTCGCCGAGCAGCGATTCACAGGGGCGCACCAGTGCTGGGTGCCCGCCTCCACGTCCGGGCGCGGGCGCCAAAGCAGGCGGCGGAGGAACGAGGCGGCGCTCAAGGAGCCTGCTAGGCGGCGACCGCCGCCGACTTCGCCTCGCCCACCAAGCGCGTGGATTCCTCGCCGGCGATGCGCTCGATGTCGTCCTGATACTTGAGCAGCACGCCCAGGGTGTTGTTCACCGTCTCGGGATCGAGCGTCACGCGGTCCAGGGCCACCAGGCAGTTGGCCCAGTCGATGGTCTCGGCCACCCCGGGCAGCTTGAATAGGTCCACGCCGCGCAGGCGTTGCACGAACGCGACCACCTCGCGCGACAGCGCGCCGGCGGCCTTCGGCGCCTTGCGCTTCAGGATCTCCAACTCGCGCACCGCGTCGGGGTAGTCCACCCAGTAGTAGAAGCAGCGGCGCTTCACCGCATCGTGGATCTCGCGCGTGCGGTTGGAGGTGACCACCACGATGGGCGGCTCGGCCGCCTTCAGCGTGCCGATCTCCGGAATGGTGATCTGCCAGTCGGACAGCACTTCCAGCAGGTAGGCCTCGAAAGGCTCGTCGGTGCGGTCCAGTTCGTCGATGAGCAGCACCGGCGCGGCGCCCTTCTTGCCCTCGAGGGCGTTGACCAGCGCGCGCTTGACCAGGAACTTCTCCGAAAAGATGTCGTGCGAGAGTTGATCCTTCGATTTCTCCCCCGCGGCCTCGGCCAGCCGGATCTCGATCATCTGGCGCGAGTAGTTCCACTCGTAGGCCGCCTGCGCGATCTCCAGGCCCTCGGAGCACTGCCGGCGGATGAGTTCGCGGCCCAGGGTCGGCGC